>CAZPXE010000267.1:0-5141 GCA_964590545.1 uncultured Rhodobacterales bacterium
ATGTCAAAGGCTGCGTAGGGGCGATGCGCGAAGGCCATGTTCTGCGCGCGCTGGCTCATATCACGGGGGGCGGGCTGACGGAAAACCTGCCCCGCGTATTGCCCGAAGGCTTGCAGGCTGAAATTGATCTGGCCGCATGGGATTTGCCGCCGGTGTTTCAGTGGCTGGCGGCGCAGGGCGGCATGGATCAGGCCGAGATGCTGAAAACCTTCAATTGCGGTATTGGCATGGTCGCGGTTGTTGCCCCGGACAAGGTCGATGTGGCACGGCTGTGCTTTGCCGAGGCAGGCCATGACGTGATTGAAATTGGACGCATCGCAGCCGGTGATGGCGAAGTTCACTATTCCGGTTCTCTGCTGTGACCAAACGGGTTGCGATCTTCGTCTCTGGCGGCGGGTCGAACATGCGCGCGCTGGTGGAGAGCATGGTGGGCGATCACCCCGCGCGCCCCGCTGTGATCGTGTCGAACAACGCAGACGCGGGCGGCATTGCATGGGCGCAGGGGCAGGGGATTGCCACCGAGGTGATCGACCATCGCCCCTATGGCGAGGACCGCGCGGCGTTTGAGACGCAGATACAGGCGCGACTAGCGGCCCATGCGCCAGATATCCTGTGCCTTGCCGGGTTCATGCGGGTTCTCACGGCTGGCTTCGTGACGCCGTGGCAGGGCAAGATGCTGAACATTCACCCATCGCTGCTGCCGAAATATCGCGGGCTGCACACCCATGCGCGCGCACTTGAGGCGGGCGATACAGAGCACGGCTGCACCGTACATGAAGTCACGGCGGAACTGGATGATGGTCCGATCCTTGGTCAAGCCGTGGTCCCGATCGAGGCTGGCGACACGCCCGACATCCTTGCCCGCCGGGTGCTGGCGCAAGAACATCGGCTCTACCCCGCCGTGCTGCGCCGTTTCGCTGCCGGGGACCGCACGCGGATTGGGTTGTAAGCGCTTACGCTCCAAATTCCGCGTAAAGGCGCGCAATTGCTGGCAAAGCGCCTCTCAATCCGCTACGCAAACGGGCGAGACCTGATTGCAGTAACCAAAGGCCCCGGTTTGATACGCACACTGACCACCACCGACGAGCTTGCCTCCTTTTGCGCGGAGGCCGCCAAAGCCCCCTTCGTTACCGTTGATACCGAGTTTCTGCGCGAACGTACCTATTACGCGAAGCTATGCCTCGTGCAGCTTGCATTTCCCGGTGATGGCACCAGCGATGCCGTGCTGGTGGACCCGCTGGCGGACGGCATGTCTTTGGATCCGCTCTATGATCTGTTCCGTGATACAAGTGTGGTGAAAGTCTTCCACGCGGCGCGGCAGGATCTTGAAATTTTCTATGTCGAAGGCCGGGTGTTCCCCGAGCCGCTGTTCGACACCCAAGTTGCTGCAATGGTTTGTGGCTTCGGCGATCAGGTCGGCTACGAGACGTTGGTGCGCAAGATTGCCAAGGCGCAGCTCGACAAAACCTCGCGCTTTACCGATTGGTCGCGCCGCCCGCTGAACAAGGCGCAACAGACTTACGCGCTGGCCGATGTAACGCATTTGCGTGACATTTACACCTTCCTGAAGGACGAGTTGGAGCGAACGGGCCGGGCCGCGTGGCTAAAAGAGGAACTCAAGATCCTTACGAGCCCGGAGACTTATGTGATCGAGCCGTCCGAGGCTTGGAAGCGGGTGAAAACGCGGACCAATTCGGGCAAGTTCCTCGCTATCGTGCGCGAACTGGCGGCGTTCCGCGAACAGCACGCCCAGGCCCGCAACGTGCCGCGCAACCGGGTTTTCAAAGACGATGCGCTGGTGGAACTGGTCTCGCTGAAGCCGAAGAATACTGAAGAGCTGAGCCGTGCCCGGCTTTTGCTGCGCGAGGGCCGCAAAGGCGATGTGGCGCAGGGTATTTTGGCAGCGGTGAAGCGCGGTGTGGACTGCCCGGCGGAAGATGTCCCGAAACCAGACCGCTCGCGTGACAAGCTGAACGTGAATCCAGCGATTGCGGAATTGCTGCGGGTGCTGTTGAAGGCCAAGACCGAAAGCACCGGGGTTGCCCCAAAACTGATCGCCTCGGCGTCGGATCTTGACGCTATATCTGCCGGAATGCGCGATGTGCCAGCTTTGACGGGTTGGCGGGCGGATGTGTTTGGAAACGACGCATTAAGGCTTTGCGAAGGCGAAGTGGCGCTGTCATCCAAAAACGGGTCGGTGATTATCGTTGAGGTTAAGGAATAAGCCCTAACGCCTTGCAGTCAAAGCGTTTTGTGCGCCTGAGACGCGGATCGTCCGCACGCCGATCAAGGTTTGATCCGTTACATGACGCGCGACGATGACCGGCCTTGGCGTTGCAGGCCCGCCTTGCGGGCTCACTGCTGGAAGCCGCCTCTCGAGCGTGTAGGTCAACACCCCATCTTCGGCCAATTCCGCATCGCCACTGGGCACGAGGACGGCTGCGAAGGTGCCCTTGCGCGCGTCCACGCCTGACGCACGGATGATCGCGCCGCCGGGGACCCGTTCGATTTGAAGTGACGTCACTTTGTCGATTGGCGTCGTCACACTTTCAGCGGCACGGCGTTCGCGGCTGCTTTGAAACAAACCCTTGCGTTGCTGCGCCGGGAGCAATGGATTTACGGCCTCTGTGCTGGTCGGTGCTGGCTCTTCCTGCCCGCGTCCAAACCAGTTGAAAGGGTTCGCCGCGCTGTCGCGGATCGTGGCGCAACCGCTAAGGGCTGCGGTCAGGGTCAACGCGGTCAGAAAGGGTTTCAGCATTGCTCAGCTCGCCTTGTCGTCTTTGACCATTGGGTTAACCCATTGCCCGTCCCCATGCAAACGTCATTGCCCCTCTGGACCTTTGGCCTGCGCCGTCCTAACTGCGAGGGACAGTGCAATCGCAACCTCAGGACGGATCATGGCAAGCCCCGCATTCGAAGAGATCGTGGAAGATTTCGAATTTCTGGACGAGTGGGAAGACCGCTATCGTCACGTTATCGATCTGGGCAAGGCGATGGCCCCGCTTGACGACGCGCTGCGCGCGCCTGCCACCAAGGTCGATGGTTGCGCCAGTCAGGTCTGGCTGCATCCAGAGATCAAGGACGGCACGTTCCGCTTTGACGGAGCGAGCGATGCGATGATTGTGTCCGGGCTGATCGCGGTTTTGCAGGGTTTGTATAACGGGCTGACTCTGGCCGAGGTCGGGCAGGTGGATGCCAAGGCCGAGATGTCTCGGTTAGGGCTAGACGAACACCTGTCTGCCCAACGCTCCAACGGGTTGCGCGCGATGATCGAGCGTATTCATCAGGTCGCCGCGGCGGGATAAGCCAGCTTACATCGAAAAGGACGTACCGCAGCCGCAAGAGGAGGTTGCGTTCGGGTTTTCGATCACGAACCGCGCACCGATGAGCTCTTCGGTGAAATCAATCACCGCGCCCGTCAAAAAGGGCAGGGACACTTCGTCAATCAGCACCTTCTGCCCGTTCCCTTCCAGCACCAGATCGTCACTCTTGGGCGTGTCCAGCGCGATTTCGTACTGAAAGCCCGAACACCCGCCCCCTTCAACAGCCACGCGCAGGGCTTGCCCCTGATCGGCCGCGCCGATCTCGGCCAGACGTTCAAAGGCGCGGGGGGTGACTTGGGGTGGCAGGTTCATTGCAAATATCCTTGGAATGACAACCGGTTTCCATGGGCTGACACCTGCAATATAGAAAGCTTGGATGCGCGCGACAAGGTGAGGAAAGACATGCATTTTGCAAAACCGGAGATTGCGGTCTTCGCCTGTGATCCCGCGCGCAGCCGAGGGCGACTGTTTGCCGAGGAGGAAAGCGCGCATCGCTCCTGTTTTCAGCGCGACCGCGACCGGATCATTCACGCCTCGGCGTTCCGCAGGCTCAAGCACAAAACGCAAGTTTTCGTGGAGCACGAGGGCGACGCCTATCGTACGCGCCTTACGCACACGATTGAAGTGGCGCAGGTTGCACGGACGATTTCGGGCGCTTTGGGGTTGAATGAGGAACTGACCGAAGCCGTGGCGCTGGCCCATGATCTTGGCCACACGCCCTTCGGTCATACGGGCGAGGACGCGCTGCACGCGCTGATGGCCCCTTATGGCGGGTTCGACCACAACGCACAGGCGATCAAGATCGTGACCGCGCTGGAACGACATTATGCGGCCTTCGACGGTCTGAACCTGACATGGGAGTGTCTTGAGGGCATTGCCAAGCATAATGGCCCGGTCACCGGCGATTTGCCCTACGCGCTGGCCGAATACGATGCGCGCCATGCGCTGGAACTGGACACCCATGCCAGCGCCGAAGCGCAGGTGGCGGCACTGGCGGATGACGTGGCCTACAACAACCACGACTTGCTGGACGGTTTGCGGGCTGGGTTGTTTGCCGATGCGGATATCGAAGCGCTGCCGATTGTCGGAGCGGCTTACGCCGAGGTCGACACCGCCTATCCCGACCTCGATGCCTATCGTCGCCGCCATGAAGCGCTGCGTCGGGTGTTCGGGGTGATGGTGGCGGATGTGATTGAGACCTCGCGGGCGCTGCTTGAAAACACCGGCGCCGGGTCGGTGGAGCATATCCGGGCTTTGGGTCATCCGGTGATCCGTTTCTCGGACGCGCTTTGGGCGGACCTGCAGGAAATCCGCACCTTCCTGTTCACCCGCATGTACCGCGCAGAGTCAGTGATGAAGAAACGGGCCGAAGTGACGGTGGTGGTTGAAAAGCTGTTCGCTTTGTTCCTCGACAAGCCCGATCTGATGCCCGAGCGCTGGCAGGCAGATGTGAGCGCCGCCAAGGGCGATGCCACCGCCATTGCGCGCATCGTTTCGGACTATATCGCCGGGATGACCGACCGTTTCGCGCTGCTGGAACATGCGCGGCTTTTTGGCGACATCCCGCATGACCTTTCGCGCCGTTGACGCGGCCTCGCATCCTGCTAAACCCCGCCCATCATCTATCAGGATAGTCCTATGAACCTTTTCGCCGATATCCGGTCGCTCGTTATTGACGCTCTTGCCACGCTCGAAGGCGCTGGCACGCTGCCCGGCGGGCTTGAGACGCGAAATGTGACCGTGGAGCCGCCGCGCGATGCGGCGCATGGGGATATGGCGACGAATGCGGCGATGGTGCTGGCGAAACCCGCCAAGATG
>CAZPXE010000268.1:0-5132 GCA_964590545.1 uncultured Rhodobacterales bacterium
CATTTTTAAGCCCCGCCAACGGGACGGCGCGGCGCAAAAGGGACGGGACCGTACGCGTGGCACGCAGGTTCAGAGGCGAAAGCGACCATAAGGTCGACACGAAGGGCAGGGTGTCTATCCCCGCCTCGTTTCGCCGTGTCATTCAGGACGGTGATCCTGATTGGACCGACGGTCTGCCGCCCCGCCTGATCATCGTCTATGGCGGCAAAACCCGGCAACACCTTGAAGGATTCACCGTTAAGGCGATGGATGAGGTGGACGAGAAAATCGCCAAACACCCGCGCGGCTCGGCCCAGCGTAAGTCGATGGAGCGGCTCTATTCGGCGCAATCCATCGAAACCGAAGTCGATAACACAGGCCGCATCGTCCTGCCCGCCAAGCTGCGCGAAAAGCTGGGCCTTGATGGCATGGCGCGTTTCGTCGCCTCGGGCGATACATTCGAAATCTGGCACCCCGACACCTATGACGCGATGGTCGAAACCGAAATCGACGACGCGCTTGACCCGGATGTGGACCCGTCGGCCTATCTCGACGGGGATCTGGATTAAATGGCGGGGGACGGGCCGCATATTCCCGTTCTCATTGATGCAATCGTCGCGCACTGCGCGCCGATCAACGGCACATGGCTCGATGGCACCTTCGGCGCAGGTGGCTATACCCGGGCGCTGCTGGGGGCAGGGGCCGACAAGGTCATTGCCGTAGACCGCGACCCGCTGGCCTTTGAAATGGCCGCCGATTGGCTGGATGACTACGCGGGCCGTGTGCACCCGCAACCGGGCGTCTTCTCTCAACTTGATACCTACGCCACCGACCTCGACGGCGTGGTGCTCGACCTTGGCGTCTCCTCCATGCAACTTGATCTGGCCGAGCGGGGGTTTTCCTTCATGAAAGACGGCCCGCTCGACATGCGCATGTCGCAATCCGGCCCCTCCGCTGAAGACATCGTGAACGACGCGGACGAGGCCACGCTGGCCAACATCCTCTTCCACTACGGCGAAGAACGCGCCTCGCGCCGCATCGCCAAAGCCATCGCGCGCGCCCGCGCCGAGGCACGCATCACCACAACCCTCGCGCTGGCCGAAATCATTGAATCATGCCTCCCCCGCGCCAAACCCGGCCAATCCCATCCCGCAACCCGCAGCTTCCAAGCCCTGCGCATCGCGGTGAATGACGAATATGGCGAGCTATGGCAGGGCCTCATGGCCGCTGAACGCGCGCTGAAACCCGGCGGGCAATTGGCGGTTGTGACGTTCCACTCGGTCGAGGACCGCATGGTCAAACGCTTCCTCACTGCCCGCACCGGCTCCGGTGGCCGCGCCAATCGTTATGCGCCAGAAACCGAAGCCCCCGCGGCCCAGTTCACCCAGAAATCCCGCAAAGCCATCGCGCCATCCGAGGCGGAAATCGCCGCCAACCCCCGCGCCCGCTCGGCCAAGCTGCGCGTTGCGCAGCGCACCGACGTTCCAGCGGGCGATGTGCCTGCCAAAACCCTGTCCATGCCTGAAGTTCCCGGTCTAAGCGTATGAAAACCTTCCTCTATGTTCTAACCTCCCTCGCCGTCATCGGCCTTGCCTTCTGGGCCTACCGCGAGAATTACGCGACCCAGCAAGCCCTGACCGAGACGCAGAAACTCCACCGTGAGATCCGCGCGGCTCATGGCAAACTCGCGGTGCTGAAGGCCGAATGGGCCTATCTGAACCGCCCCGACCGCCTGCGCGAATTGGCGGACCTGAACGATCAGCGCCTCGAATTGCTGCCCCTGCGGGCCGAGCAGTTCGGCCATGTGGACCAAGTCCCCTATCCGCAGCCCGACCTGCTGCCCGTCACCAACCCAATCGACGTCAGCACTGCGAACGCACCGGAGGCGCGCCGCCCATGATCCGCACGCCCCTCCGCCCGCTCGCCCGCATCCTCGACGCCCGCAACAAAGGCGAAAACCCCGACGCGATTGAGCGCGAGAACATCCGCATCCGCCATGAAGAAATGCGCGACCGTGCCCGTCAACGCGCCGAAGGGCGGCTGCTGGTGCTGGGCGTGATCTTCTTCTGTGCTTTCGCCGTCGTCGGTGCGCGTATGGGTCTGCTGGCCACGTCCGAACCGATGGAGCCGCGTGCTTCGGCCCCCGGCGCCGTGATCTCTGCGGCACGCGCCGATATTGTCGATCGCAAGGGGCGCATCCTTGCCACCAACCTCGACACCCACGCCGTCTATGCCCAACCGCATCACATGATCGAGCCGATCCGCGCGGCAGATGAGTTGGTGAAAATCTTCCCCGACCTCGAGCGCGACAGGCTGATCAAGGACTTCAGCGGGACACGTAAGTTCCTCTGGATCAAAAAGAAAATCTCGCCAGAACAGATGCAGGCCGTCCATGAAATCGGCGATCCCGGCCTTTTGTTCGGCCCGCGCGAAATGCGCCTTTATCCCAATGGCCGCCTCGCTGCGCATGTGATGGGCGGGGCCTCCTTCGGCGAAGAGGGCGTCAGCGCTGCCGAGGTGATTGGCGTCGCCGGGGCAGAAAAGTACTTCGACAACTATCTACGCGATCCAGCCAATGCGGGCCGGCCCCTGCAGCTCTCGCTCGACATGACCGTGCAAGCCGCCGCTGAACGCGTGCTTTATGGCGGTATGAAACTGCTGAACGCCAAGGGCGCGACCTCGGTGCTGATGGATGTGCAGACGGGCGAGGTGATTTCAGTCGTTTCGCTGCCGGATTTCGACCCCAATGACCGTCCCCGCCCGCTGACTTCCGGCGATCAGGCGGACAGCCCGCTGTTCAATCGCTCGGTTCAAGGCGTTTATGAGCTTGGCTCCGCCTTCAAAATCTTCGCCGCCGCGCAGGCGATGGATCTGGGCCTGGTCAACGCCGGAACCATCATCGACACCGGCAAGCCGCTGAAAGTCGGTGGCCACAAGATCGGCGAGTTCCAGAACAAGAATTACGGCAAAATCTCGGTGCAGGACATCATCGTCAAATCCTCGAACCGCGGCACCGGGCGCATGGCGCTGATGATTGGCCCGAAGCGCCAGAAAGAGATGATGGGTCAGCTTGGCATGCTGGAAGAGACCCCGTTCGAGATTGTCGAGGCCGCCACGGGCGATCCGCTTTATCCTGAACGCTGGACGGATTTGTCAGCCGTCACAATATCTTACGGCCACGGTATCTCGACCTCGCCCATGCACCTTGCCGCAGGTTACGCGGCGCTGGCCAATGGCGGGCGCTATATCAAGCCGACGCTTCTGAAACAGTCCGGCCCGCAGGAAGGGCGGCAGGTGTTCAGCCCCCAAGCGTCCCGCGCTGCCCGTGAAATGCTGCGCGCCGTTGTGACTTCCGGCACCGCGTCCATGGGCGAAGTGCCCGGCTATTCGGTCGGCGGCAAGACCGGCACGGCTGACAAGCCCCGCGCGCGCGGCGGCTATTACGACGACAAAACCATCGCCACTTTCGCCACCATCTTCCCCGCCCATGCGCCGAAATACGTGCTGGTCGTGACGCTGGACGAGCCGGTTGAAACCTCTGGCGAAAAGCCCAGCCGAACCGCTGGCTGGACCGCTGTTCCTGTTGCGGCTGAAATCATTGGCCGCGTCGCGCCGCTGCTTGGCCTGCGGCCCGAGAAGGAACCGGCAGGATTTGCGCAGGTGACTTATACGTCGAGCAACTGATGTGACCCCGGGGCTCTGCCCCGGACCCCGAAGTATTTGAGACCCAAAGAAGCAGGGGACGCGCGCCCAGATTGGCCGCGGGGCACACGTGTCGCGGAAACCGTGCTTGAGCGTCGGGCGGTGGCTGATATAGTAGTGGGGCGCGGGGCAAACACTATAACAAGCCCCACAGGGCTTGAGATATGAGCGGCAGTAAACAGCTTTCGGAATTGGGTCTGATGGCCCGCGGCGGGGCCAATCCGGCGATCACAGGGCTGGCCGTGGACAGCCGCGAAGTCACGCCGGGCGCGCTTTTTGCCGCTATGCCGGGCAGCCGCGTGCATGGGGCCGAGTTCATCACCTACGCGCTGCGCATGGGCGCGGCGGCGGTGCTGACCGATGCGCATGGCGCGCAGATCGCGGCCGAGGACTTGGCCGCATCAGACGCCGCGCTGGTGCTGACCGAAACGCCCCGAGAGACGCTTGCCCGTGTCGCCGCGCTCTGGTTCGGCGCGCAACCGGAAATCATGGTGGCCGTCACAGGTACCAATGGCAAAACCTCTGTCTCGACCTTCGTGCGGCAAATCTGGGTCGAGATGGGCCTCGCCGCTGTGAACCTTGGCACCACCGGGGTTGAAGGTGCCTGGACCGCACCGCTTGCCCATACAACGCCCGAGCCGATCACTCTGCACCGTGCTCTGGCGGACGCCGCGCGCGAGGGGATCACCCACGCGGCGATGGAGGCCTCCTCTCATGGGCTGGACCAACGCCGCCTTGATGGTGTGGTGCTGAAAGCCGCCGGGTTTACCAATTTCACCCAAGATCACCTCGACTATCACCACACGTTTGAGGCCTATTTCGACGCCAAAGCCGCCCTGTTCGCTCGCGTGCTGCCCGAGGATGGCACTGCTGTCATCAACATTGACGACCCGCGCGGGCTGGACATGCTGGCCATTGCCACCGCGCGGGGGCAGGGCGTGATTTCCGTGGGCCGGGATGGGGCTGATTTGCACCTGGCGGGCCAGCGCATGGACGCCACCGGGCAGGATCTGCGGTTCAGCTATGGCGGCAAGACTTACCAATCGCGCCTGAACTTAATCGGGGATTTTCAAGCTGATAACGTGCTCATCGCCGCCGCTCTCGTCATCGCCTGCGGGGCCGAGCCATCGGGCGTTTTCGATACGCTACCGTATCTGATGACCGTACGTGGCCGGATGGAGCATGCCGCCACGCGCGACAATGGTGCGGCGGTCTTCGTGGATTACGCACACACGCCTGACGCCGTTCAAACGGCCCTCAAAGCCATGCGTCCTCATGTGATGGGCCGCCTGATCGCCGTGATCGGTGCGGGCGGCGACCGGGACGCCTCAAAACGCCCCCTTATGGGGCAGGCGGCGGCGGAAAACGCCGATGTGGTGTTTGTGACCGACGACAACCCCCGCTCTGAAGACCCCGCCGCGATCCGCGCTGCGGTTATGGAAGGTTGCCCG
>CAZPXE010000269.1:0-3086 GCA_964590545.1 uncultured Rhodobacterales bacterium
GGTGGGCCATGTGCGCGAGGCCGTTGGCGTGTGCGATGTGTCCACGCTGGGCAAGATCGACATTCAGGGGCCGGATGCGGGCAAGCTGCTAGACTTCGCCTATGCCAACACCTTGTCCACGCTGAAACCGGGCCGCGTGCGCTATGGGCTGATGCTGCGCGAGGATGGGCATGTGATGGATGACGGCACGACTGCGTGTTGGGCCAAGGACCATTATGTGATGACGACCACAACCGCCGCCGCGGGCCAAGTGATGCGGCATCTGGAGTTTATCGCCCAAGCCTTGCACCCCGAATGGGACGTCGCCGTGATCTCCACGACCGAGGCGTGGGCGCAATTTGCCGTGGCCGGGCCGAAATCGCGGGAGCTTTTGGACGGGCTGCTCGACAAACCCGTGGACCCGGAAAAATTTCCCTTCATGGGCTGCGGGCCGGTCTCCATCGGTGCCGTGGGCGCACGGCTATTCCGCATCTCCTTCTCAGGCGAGCATGCGTATGAACTCGCCGTGCCCGCCCGCTTCGGCGACAGCCTGTTCCGCGAATTGGTGGCCCGCGCCGAGGACATGGGCGGCGGCGCTTACGGGATGGAGGCGCTGAACGTGCTGCGGGTCGAGAAGGGCTTCATCACCCATTCCGAAATCACCGGGCGCGTCACCGCCTTCGATATCGGGATGGAGAAGATGGTCAGCGCCAAGAAAGATTGCATCGGCAAGACCATGTCCTTGCGTGAAGGTCTGCACGATGGGGATCGCGAGCGGATGGTGGGCCTCAAACCCACCGGCGCTGTCCAGCAACTCACCGCCGGGGCGCATCTGTTCAACACCGGCGATGAGACGGTGCGGGTGAACGATCAGGGCTATATCACTTCCGTCGCCTTTTCGCCCACGCTGGGGCATTTCGTTGGCCTCGGCTTTGTGCGCGGCGGGGCAAAGAGGATTGGCGAGCGGATGCAGATGGTGGACCATTTGCGCGGTGTGCGGACGGAGGTTGAGATCGTTCCGCCAGTGATGTTCGATCCTGAAGGAGGGCGCGTGCGTGGCTAATTCGTTCACATTAGAGGCCCGCAGCCCCTGCGCGGGGCTGCTGCCACTGCGCATCGGCGCGGTGCGCGCAGAAGAGATGCCGTTCCAGCCAATCACCTCGGTTATGCCGCTGGCTGGTCAAGAAAAATCCGTTTCGAGTGCGCTGAGTAAGCAGCTCGGCGCTGGGTTGCCGGAGGTGGGCCAGATTGCAGAAGGCAAAGGCACCTGCGTGATCTGGTCCGGGCTGGGGCAGTACATGGTCCTCGGCGCGGAGGTGGCACCGATCAAAGGCGCGGCGCTGACGGATCAGTCGGATGCATGGGCGCATGTGGCGCTAGAGGGGCCGCGCGCGCGCGATGTGCTGGCGCGGCTGGTGCCGATGGATTTGCGGGATGCAACCTTTGGCGAAGGGGCCGCCGCGCGGACGCTGGTGCAGCACATGAATGCGGTGCTGCTGCGGACCGGGGCCGCGCGCTATGAGGTGATGGTGTTCCGCTCGATGGCGCACACGCTGGTTCACGATCTCAAGCGGGCCATGGAAGCTGTCGCCGCACAGCGCTAAGTTACCGGCCAACTGATTCCGAGTGAGGTGAGCAGATGATCCGTTTTAGCGTTATGGCGATGGCCGTGGTTTTGGCAGGGGCGGCACAGGCCGACGATGACGAGGCACAAAAGCAGGCCGAATGCGGCTTTCAGGGTGATTTGATGGCTGCCGTGCAGCAGGCCCGCCTTGACCGCGTGCGCAAGAACACGGTGACCGAAACGCTGCTGGCGGCGAACCCCGACTGGCCCGCTGGCGCGGCCACGGCGATCCCGGCGCTGACCGACTATGTGTACTCACTCAAGCGGCGGGATTTGAAAGACGTGGATCTGGGCGAGACAACCAAGACCCAATGCCTTGAGAATTGGGAGCAGTTGCAAGCGCTTAAGAAGGGCATCAAGAACTAAGGCGCTGCGCAAGGTTCGCGCCTGCCCCGAGGGCGGTGCAGATCAAGCCATGACGGCTGAGCAAAGACATCAAGCTTGCCAAGTAATGCGACCGTTGCTGCTTCGCTCCCGCCTTGGGAGGACGTGAAAACCTATCCACAGCCCCAAGGCCAAGACTCGACTTTGCCTCCCACCGCTCCGATATTAGACATATGAGCTTGCCACCCGGATTCTTGGACGAATTGCGCACCCGCCTGAGCCTGACACAAGTGGTCGGGCGCAAGGTGATGTGGGATGCGCGCAAATCCAATCAGGGCAAGGGCGACATGTGGGCGCCATGCCCGTTCCACCACGAGAAAACCGCCTCTTTCCACGTCGATGACCGCAAGGGCTATTACTACTGCTTCGGCTGCCATGCGAAGGGCGATGCGATCAGTTTCGTGCGCGAGACGGAGAATGTGGGCTTCATGGAGGCCGTCGAAATCCTTGCAGGTGAAGCCGGGATGCCCGTGCCCAAGCGCGACCCGAAAGCGCAAGAGAAGGCCGACCGCCGCACGCAACTGGCCGAGGTGATGGAGATGGCCGTGCGCCATTTCCGCCTGATGCTGCGCAGCGGGGCGGGGGCGGCGGCGCGGGATTATCTGGCGGGGCGCGGTCTGAGCGACGCGGCGCAGGACCGCTGGGAAGTCGGCTTTGCCCCGGATACGTGGCAAGGCCTGTGGGATCATCTGAAGGACAAAGGCGTCGCCGACGAGTTGATCCTCGGCGCGGGGCTGGCAAAGCCCAGCCAGAAGGGCGGCAAACCCTACGACACATTCCGGGGACGCATTCAGTTCCCGATCCGCGATGCGCGCGGGCGCTGCATCGCGTTCGGGGGCCGCGCGATGGACCCGAATGACAACGCCAAGTACCTCAACTCGCCCGAAACGGAGTTGTTCGACAAGGGCCGCAGCCTTTACAACCATGGCCCCGCCCGCGAGGGGGCCGGGAAGGGGCATCCGCTGATCGTCGCGGAAGGCTATATGGATGTGATCGCGCTGGGCGAGGCGGGGTTTAACGCCGCCGTGGCGCCGCTGGGCACGGCGGTGACCGAGCATCAATTGGCGCTGCTATGGCGCATCGCGGACGAGCCGATCAT
>CAZPXE010000269.1:3096-5108 GCA_964590545.1 uncultured Rhodobacterales bacterium
CGGGTCTGCGCGCGGCGATGCGGGTGATTGATCTGGCGCTGCCGCTGCTTGAGGCCGGGAAATCCCTGCGCTTTGCGATCATGCCAGAAGGTCAGGACCCCGACGATCTGATCCGCGCCAGCGGGCCGGGCGCTGTGCAAAAGGTGCTAGAGGCCGCGCGGCCAATGGTGCAACTGCTCTGGCAGCGCGAGATCGAGGGCAAGACGTTCGACAGCCCAGAGCGCAAAGCGGCGCTGGACAAAGCCCTGCGCGCCAAGATCGGGACCATCAAAGATCCCTCGATCCGCCAGCATTACGGGCAGGAAATCAAAGACTTACGCTGGCAACTCTTTCGCCCCAAGCCGCAACAGCGCGGCGGCGGAGCCAAGCGTCGCGACTGGCGCGCGCCGCCCCCCGCCCATGCGGCGACGCGGGCCTCCGCGCTGGCGGCAGGGCCGGATACGATCACCCAGCAATTGCGCGAAACGGTGATCCTTGCCGCCGCGCTCTCTTGCCCCGAACTGGTCGAGGAATTTGAGGCCGGGCTTGAAGGGCTCGACTGTGTGCGGGCCGATACCGGCGCGATGCGGGGCGCCATTCTGCGCGCCAATGCGAGCCAGCCCAGCGATCTTCCCGGCGCGGTCCGTCAAATTTTAGGCGACGGGGCGGTTGAAGACTTCCTGTCGCAATCCCATCTGCAAGTCGTTCCGTGTTTGCGACACAAGGGGGATGCCGGGATGGCGCGCGCCACCATCGCAGAGGAACTGGCCAAACTGGACGCCGCACGCGGGCTGGATGCCGAAATTCTGGAAGCCGCCGAAGACTTGCCCACCAGCGAAGAAGAGGTTCTGACGCGCCGCCTGCGCAACGCCGCCGAGGCGATGCAGACCGCACAAAAGGCCGAAAGCGAGGACAAGGTGGAGTATGAAACAGCAGCCAACGGGGCAGCAATCAACCGCGAGGAACGCTCTGCCTTTGACGCAATGCTAGAAACGATTCGCTATTCCAAGCCGGGGCGCTAGGTCGCGTCTTGTGCGGTAAAGTGCAGTTTCGCGTCAGGTGGGTGCGCCCGACACAAATTCAAATCACGAAGTTGCGCCCAAAAGGGCGCGATGGTTAAGAAAACATAAGGTTTCCGTCCTACATGGGTGGAAGAATCAACCAAATTCATGATTGATTCGCGCCAAGACCGAATCATACCCGAATCACCTCAGTTTGCACGAGGAGAGCTACATGGCAGCCAAAGACACGAACGACGACGGTAAGACGGACGATCAGGATCAGGCCCACTCGCTCGATATGAGCCAGTCGGCGGTCAAAAAGATGATCTCCGAGGCCCGCGAAAAGGGCTATATCACCTACGATCAGCTGAACACTGTGCTGCCGCCGGAACAGGTGTCCTCCGAACAGATTGAAGACGTGATGTCGATGCTCTCGGAAATGGGCATCAACATCATCGAGGATGAAGAGGCCGAGGAAGAAGAGGCCAAAGGCTCCACCGAGGTCACCACGACCGAAGGCACCCGCGATCTGACGCTGGGCGCGACGGGGCAGGAAAAGCTGGACCGCACGGACGATCCGGTCCGCATGTATCTGCGCGAAATGGGTTCGGTCGAACTGCTCTCCCGCGAGGGTGAGATTGCGATTGCCAAGCGCATCGAGGCTGGCCGCAACACGATGATTGCGGGCCTGTGCGAAAGCCCGCTGACCTTTCAGGCGATCACCATCTGGCGCGACGAACTTCTGAACGAAGACATCCTGTTGCGCGATGTGATCGATTTGGAGACCACCTTTGGCAACGCCATGGGTGAGGATGACACCGAAGAAACGGTCTTGCCGACAAGCGGCGCGCCGGCAGAGGCCGCGCCAAAGGCGGAAAAGGAAGAAGAGCTCGACGCCGATGGCAACCCGATTGCCACTGACGACGACGATGATGACGACGAACAGGCCAACATGTCGCTTGCCGCGATGGAAGCCGCGCTTAAGCCGCGCGTCCTTGAGACATTGGAAATCATCGCCCGCGACTTCGCGAT
>CAZPXE010000270.1:0-5106 GCA_964590545.1 uncultured Rhodobacterales bacterium
CATGCAGCGCGCCCAGCAAGCGCCCATCCGTCAAATCGTTGAAAAACGCCAGCGCACGCGCGCGTTGCACGGCTTCAAGCTCATTCAGCGACCGGCGCAGCGCTGCGCGCCCTGCGCGGGTCAGCGCCGCCATCGGATCATCCGGGCGCGACAATGCGCGGCGATAAGGGTCCGGCAAATAGCGGTCGATCAAAGAGAAATTCTCAGACGGGGCCAGATCGACGACACGCTCCTCGGTCAAGGTCATGACGTGGGCTCCGTCCATGTCACCACCGCCGCCGGGTCCGCGCTGCGCAGCACAGAATTCTGGCTCAGCGCCACCGACACTGTGCCCGTGTTGCGCAAGGTCGGCATGGCCCCTTCGATCTCATGCAGCACTTTGAAGGCGACTGTCTGCGCAGTGATCTGCTCCGGGAAGCTCGTCACGCCGCCCGCACCGCTGAGCGCGCCGAGTAACGCGGCATGGGTCAGGCTGGCATCCGGGCGGGTCGTGTCAACAGTTTCGAGATAGGCGATCAGAAGCTGCGTTAACTCGGCTTGGAACTGATCGACCAAATTGTCAGCGGGTTTTTGGGCCGTGGCACTGACCTCAACGCTTACCTGAACTTGCGGGCGCTCCTCCAGCACCACCTCGAACAGCTTCGCCCCGGTCCCGAGGACCAGCCGCTGCGTCTTGTCAACGCTCAGATCGCCGGGCGGGGTAAGGGTGGTGTCGCTCGCGCCGATCGTGGTGACGAAACTGGACTTGTCCATCAGGACATCACCCATATTCTCAAGCCCCATCAACGCCGCCAGCAGGCGGTTCCAATGCAGGCCCTCGCCGATCTCCAGCGCGCCAACGGTCTTTTGCATCAACTCTTCGACGGCGCGGACCAGCGCCAAAGCCTGCGCTGCGCCAAGGGCGGCGCTGGCAGGCTGAATCACCAATTTGCCCGACAGCGGCACCGGCTCGGTCCGGCCAAGCCGCGCAACGATCCCCGGACCTTTGGCGCGGGCAATGGCCTGTTCGATCTGGGCGCGGTTCTGTTCAAGGATTTGCGGCTTGCCATCAAGGATCACCTCGATCTCTCCCGGCTTCAGGGTCACGCCCCCCTCAGCCGGATCGCCCGCATCGCGCAGGCGCACGCCTTCCACGCCGTCCACATCCATCAACGCCTGTTCCAGCGCCTTTTCCGTACCGCCGCCCGCCGCAGCAATCGCCATACGCGCACGCTTGCGCAGGGCCTCATCGGTTTCATTCGTGCCCAGCCGCACAGAAGGGCCTTCCAGCGACAGCCCAGCAATCCCGGCAATCGGTTGCACCAGCGCCGCACTGTTCAGCGCCACATCATCGGCGGTAATCGACAGATCAGCCTCGGGCGCGGCAGCGTCCGGCAAGGCGCGCAGCGTGATCACAAGGCTCGCCTCTGCGGCCCGCAACTCATCCCCATCCTGCACCGCGTAAGAGGCGCGGTCCCCGGACTGCCGGTCTATCGTGATCACAGCGCCCGCCGGGATAATCACCCGCGCCGAGACGCGCGTGTCGCGGTTCAGACGCATCTCAACAATATCCGTTTCAGACGGCAACCGCGTCAGGCCGATCAAGGCCACCAACTGGTCCAGCGATTTTCCCGTCGCCGTGTCAAGAAACCCCGCCTCATAGACCGCATTCATCCGCGCATAGACTTCCGCGAACTCCCGCGCTGTCGCCTCGAGCAGCGTGCGCGTGACCGAGCCGGGGGCGGTGTCCGTCAGAATGCCTTGCGCGGTCAGATTGCCCAGCAAATGCTCGACAATCTCCTGATAGGAACGGCGGGCGAAGTCAGGGGTCATGGCCCGGCCTCCCCGGCAATCAGCGCAGCAAGGGGGAAGGACAGCGCCCCGCCCGGATCAAGCGTGATCATCGCATCCAGCGCGCCGGGGTCGGCGGCGTTGCGGCGCAGGGTGATATCCACCAGCTTGAAGCGCGGATCATCGCGTAGCGCCGCTCGGATATAGGCGCGTGCGCGCGCTTCCATCTGCACATTCAGGCTCTCGCCAATCAGCAGATGCAGGCGCGAGCCGAACTTTGGATGCCCCAGCGGCGTGAGTGAGCCGCGCGGGATCGCAAGGCACAACCACGCGGCCTGCCCAATCGCGTCCAGATCCCGCTGTGTGTCCAGATCCCAGCCCGCGCCCGTCGCGCGCCGGTCCAGTGACAACACCGCATCCGCCCGCCGCGCCGGGGTCAGGCGCAGGTCAGACAGACGGTCATGGGTTAGCTCGGATCGCAGCATGGTCTTTCGTCTTCTCTCACATCATCCGATCATCACGGTGCCCGTGGCGATAACCGTGCCGACAGGCAGGTCCGCCGGATCGTTACAGGTCAGCGCCGTATCGCCCATTCGCGCGGCAGGCTTGCCATTGATCATCACACTCGCGCTGCCCATAACCACCTCGCCCTGGTTTGAAGGGGGCGATTGAAACGGTCCCCCCTGCGGAATATGCGGCGGGCTGTTCTGCGCTTTTGAGCCTTGCGTCGCCGCAGGCATCCCCATCACATTCACATCTGTTGAAAGGGCATCCACCAGCAGCCCATTGAACGGATGTGGAAGGGGGGTCGGCACTGGCGGGGAGCCGGGGATCATCACGATATGCGTATCCACGCCCACAATCTGATCGCCCTGTTTTGCGGCTGGCTGGCCCATCTCGCTGTCCTTCCTCGTTCATCATTCATGCCGCGCGAACATCAGTTCAGGTTGATCAGCGCGCCCTTGATATCCAGTGTCGCCCCGGCCTTGATCTCGCCCGTCGCGCCCGCTTCGACCATCAGGTTCGCCCCGGCCTTCAGCGTCAGATCCGCCGCCGCCTCTATCGTCAGCGCCCCGTCGCCCTTCAGCGTGATGTCGCCCTGATCGCTCAGCGTCAGCACCGCGCCGCCAGTCTTGAGAGAGGCCTCCCCCGCATCACTGTCCAGCGTTAGCACCTGATCGCCCAAAACCGCTGTGACGGTCCCATCCGTCATCGTCAGCGCCGGGCCAGAGGGCAGGGTGACGGTCCATTCCCGCCCGCCATTGCTTCCAGCGGTCTGCAATGTGTCGATCCGCGCATCATCGGCGCCGTCATGGGGCAGGCGGGTCAGCATCTGCCCCTCTGCCACCTGCGGCGCCTGCACCGCGTCCGAAAAGACCAGCCCCGCGATGATCGGCTGATCGGGGTCACCGCCGATGAAATTCAGCACCACCACATCGCCCACCACCGGCGGTGCCACATGGCCAAGATATGCGGTGGTCAGCGGCACCTTTTCATAGATCGCCTCGGTTGCTTGCAGCTTGATATCGCAGGCATATTGCGTGGCCCCGCTTGCATCCGGCAAATGCACGGCCTCGACGCTGCCGAAGGCCGACGGGCTGCGCGCGCTTAGCTCCGCCTGCACCACCTGCCGCACCAAGGAAACGAGATCGAGCATCCTACAGCGCCTCCAGATCGGAGAAACGATAGCTGGCCCGCAACCCGGCTTGCGCCGAAACGGTGACCCGCACCGCCTCCAGCCTTGCCAGCCGCACAGGCAGCCCGTTGGCATCGGGCAAAAGCACCGCATCGCCGGGAGATAGCTCCTCCGGCAGCGGCGTATGCACCGTTAGCCCTGCGCCCCGCGCTGATTGCCGCTGACCGCGCGCCAGTTCTGCCAGCGTAGCATCTGCCAGTGTTCGAATGGCAGCAATCCGCACCGTGTCGCCCGCACCGTCGGAGCCGGACGAAATCAACCCAACATCGACAAGTGGCAACGTCGAAGCGCCCGGCCCCTTGCTGCCCATCGCGCCCGCGCCAATCACGCGGGTCTGTGGCGTTGCAATCTCCGCGACATGCTCGACCCGGTCCACCGCCGCCCGCTCAAGCGAGGGCGGTGTTCCGGGAACGGGTACAGTCAAGGCAATAGTGCTCAACGCGCCGCGCGTATCCGTCGCCAAAGCCATGCCTGATAGCGCCGCCAACCGCTTGGCATGGGCCAGCGCGCTCTGATCACTGCGCAGCACGATATGGGGTAACGTGGCTCCGGGCAGAACCGTCCCCGTGGGCACATCCACCGCGCTGCACAGATCGGAAATCACCGACCCCGCCGTTGTGCTGCCGTAACTCTTGGCCGCAAGCGGGGCCATCAGGCGGGCGGCATGTTCCAGCACCGTCACCCGCGCCGCGCGCAACCCTTCGTCCAGATAAGCCGCATGGCCCGTCATCACTGCAGTCTCGGTTCCGCTATGCACCAGCGACAGCGCCACCTCTTGCCCCGGCGCGGGCAACGCCACCCCCAGCGGCAGGCCAAGAACAGCCCGCCCCACCGGATGCCCCAGATCGCGGTCCAGATGCAGCGATTGCACCGGAACCGGATCAGACGCGCCATCAAAGGCGACGGTTATGGACGTGCGTGCGCTCACTGCGGGCGGCCCTTAGCGCGGGGTGCCAACGCGAAGGGATTTGTTCAGCATTTCGACCGTCCCCGTCGCATAGGCTGCAAAGATCGTATAGGCTGCGCCCGCCGCAATCGCCGCGCCAATCGCCTTGATTGGCCCCAGCGCATCGTCAAGATCGACATTGCTGTTCGCCGCCGCGTTTATGACCCCTTCAATGGCCGGAATATAACCGAAGTTCTTGTCCGCACGCGGCCCGCTTGCAGGCTCGTTCAACTCGTTAAACGCATCCACACGGTCGCCAACGCCCAACTCGTCATTCAGTTGCGAGGCTTCTGTCAGCACTTGCTGGATCGCGTTTGTCGCAGCCTCAATCGCGTCATTGATTGCGCCACCTTCGAGACCTGCAAAGAGCTTGTCTATCGCGCTTTCAAGGTTGTCCGTGACTTCAATCGCCGCCATCGCGGCGCCGATCCCTGCGGCATGGGCGACACCGTCGCTAAGATCACTGTCCGGCCAAATCAACGTGTCTTTGTCGAACGTTCCGCCGGTGATCACCGCGTTCAATTCATCCATCGCGACGCAAATGTCTTTGCTACGCTGATCGAGCATATTGTAAAACTCTGGTCCTGTGGGCATTTCTCAAGTCCTTTCAAAAAAATAGATTTATCCCAAAACGTTCACTCATTTCGCAGCCGAGGCCACCGCGCCCATCGCGCTCAGGAAGGGCTCTAACTCC
>CAZPXE010000271.1:0-5072 GCA_964590545.1 uncultured Rhodobacterales bacterium
CGATGGTTCGCGGTGCGAAAGTGCCGGGATGAAAAGGGAATACGGTGCGGCGCTAAGCTAGAGCCAAATCCGTAACTGCCCCCGCAACTGTAAGCGGTGAGCAACGCCACATAATCCACTGGCCCAAAGGGCTGGGAAGGGTGGCCGCGCGATGACCCGCAAGTCAGGAGACCTGCCATCTGATGTCAACCAAACCAGGGCGGGGCGCTCTGGAAGGAGGCCAAGATGACACGTCAGCGTGTGACCATGACCCGACCTTACCGCCCGTGCCGGGGATCAGGCAGGGGCGTGGACGGTGTTTTCCGATAAACCTGCCTCAGCTCTGAGCGCGGCGGATTTGCGTTTTGTCGCGCCGGGCGGCGATGTGCTGCTGGATGGCGTGTCCTTCGAGGTCGCGCCGGGCGCGGTGCTGGCGATTGCCGGGCCGAACGGGGCAGGCAAATCGACATTGCTGAACCTGCTGAGCGGCGCGGTCGAGACCAGCGCGGGCGATGTGCAGATCAGTGGGGCCAGCCTGCGAAACATGACTGCGCAAGACCGCGCGCGGCAGATCGCCGTTGTCGGGCAGCAGGAACTGCCCGATGGGCGGCTGTTCCTGCGCGATTACGTGGCGATGGGGCAAATCCCGATCCGCGCTGATTATTCCGCTGCCGATCATGCGACGGCGCTGGAAGATGTGCTTGCCCTGACTGATTTGAGTGCGCTTGCGGGAAGCCGCATGGCAACCCTGTCGGGCGGAGAGCGGCAGCGGGCGCATATCGCGCGGGCGCTGGCGCAAAGGCCAACCCTTTTGTTTCTGGATGAGCCGACCAATCACCTTGATCCCGATGCCAAGGGGCGGGTGCTGTCGCTTGTGACCGGGCTGGGCATCACGGTGGTGATGATTGTGCATGACATCGTGATGATCCCCGAATTCGCCACCCATCTGGCCTTTGTCAAAGCGGGTTGTTTGACCGCCTTTGGCCCCGTTGCCGAGGTGCTGACGCCGGACCGTGTGCGCCAGACGTTTGGCGTCGATTACCTGCAATTCACCCATGACGGCCGGGTCTTCCCCGCGCTGGATATCCGAAAAACCACCACACATTCTGACAGAAGGGGCCCCCACCAATGAAGAAACTCTGCATTGCCGCGCTGCTCGCGGCCCTTGCAACCTCGGCCACTGCCGAGCAGATCACCGTCGATAATTGCGGCGCACCGCTGGTCTTCGACACGCCGCCCGAGCGGCTGGTTGTCCATGACATGAACATGACCGATATGGCCTTCGCCCTTGGGCTTCAGGACCGGATCGTGGGGCTGACCGGGATCACCGGATGGTACAAGACCAGCCCGGAATTCGACACGCTGCGCGGCGAAATCCCGGAACTTGCCCCGAAATACCCAACGATTGAGAACCTTGTTGCCGCCAGCCCGGACCTGTTCTTTGCCGGTTGGTATTACGGCATGAAGCCGGGCGGTGATGTCACGCCGGACACCCTTGCGCCCTTTGGGATCAAGACCATGATCCTGACCGAAAGCTGTGTGCATCTGGACAAGGACCGCCCCGAAGCGAGCATGGAGCTGTTGTTTGGCGACATGCTGCGGCTGGGCAAGGTGATGGGTGTTTCGGACAAGGCCGAAGCGCTGGTTACGGGTTGGACAGAGGAGCTTGCGGCGATCGAAGCGCAGACGGCCCCGCTGGATAAGCCGCGCGTGTTCTTGCTGGACGGGCCGGCGGATGCGCCCTTCACCGCTGGCAAGTTCGCTATTCCTGACGCGATGATCGAAGCGGCGGGGGGGCTAAGCGTGACGGCGGATATGGAAACAAGCTGGGGCCGCACCTCTTGGGAAGCGGTGGCGGCGGCGAACCCGGAATTTCTGGTGCTGCTCGATTATCAAACCGGCAATGGCGCCGCAGATACGTTCAAATTCCTGCAAGAGCATCCGGTGATGTCCCTGACCGACGCGGTCAAGAACGAGCGCTGGATCGGGCTGCGCTATGAAGAGCTGACGCCGGGCCCGGCCAATGTGGCTGCGATCCGCAAGATGGCCGATGCGATGCATCCCGGCCTGAACTAGGTGGGCCGATTTGGCCTGATTCTGAGTGCGGGGGCGGCTGTTGTGGTCGCCCTTGTGATGCTGTCGGTGGTCTATGGCACCACGGCCATTCCCATAGCCGATGCGGTGCAGGGGATGATGATCGGGACCGGGCTGGAAGGGGGCGAGATGACGCCCCTGCACCGCATCGTCTTTGATTTGCGCCTGCCGCGCGCGCTGTTTGCGGCGGTGATTGGGGCGGGGCTGGGCATTGTCGGAGTGGTGCTGCAAACCACGACGCGCAATGATCTGGCGGACCCGTTCCTGTTTGGCCTGTCCTCTGGTGCGGCGGCGGGGGCGGTGTTTGTCATCACGGTGACAGGCGATGTGCTTGGCTTCTGGACCCTGCCACTGGCGGCGTTTTGCGGCGGCATGGTCGCCTCTGGCATCGTGCTGGCGCTGGTGAGCGGGCTGCGCAGTGCCGCGCCGGAAAAGCTGATCCTTGCGGGGCTGGCGGTGTCGTTCCTGTTCGCTGCAATCACCAATTACCTGATCTTTGCGGGGGACAGTCGTGCGGCCCATTCGGTGATCTTCTGGATGCTCGGCGGGCTGGGGCTGGCCCGGTGGGAGAGTTTCCCGCTCGTCTGCGCAGGGCTCGCCGCGATCATGGCCTATGCGCTTTATCGCAGCCGCTGGCTGGATGCGCTTCTGACCGGAGATATGACGGCGGGCACGCTGGGGGTGCCCGTGCCGCGCCTGCGCTTCACCATGTTCTTCGTTGCAGCGCTGGCGACGGCGGTGTTCGTGTCGGTTGCGGGTGTGATCGGCTTTGTCGGGCTGATGGTCCCCCATATCGCCCGCGGCCTTGTCGGCCCGCTGCACCGCCACCTGATCCCAACCGCTGCGCTGGTGGGCGCGGGGCTGCTGACCGGCTCGGACGTGGTCAGCCGCGTTCTGCTCGCGCCGCAAGAACTCCCGGTGGGGATTGTCACAACCTCTATCGGGTCGGTTTTTGTGTTTCTGCTGCTCTATCGCACCAACCGGGCGCGTTAAAGCGTTTCGAGAAATGGCTGAGACACACGTATCGCAAATGTCCTGAGAGCGCGAAGCGCGGCAAGGTATTTGCGATTCAACGTTTTCTCGAAACGCTACAGGCGCAGGATCTTGGGTTCAGTGCATTCTGGCCTTAGTTCTGGATCAGTGCGTTTTCCCATTCAGACAGGAACCTGTTTCGCTTCAGCGCGTCCAGAAACACCATCAATGCAGGCTCCAGAGCGATGGTCGCGCCTTTGGTATCTTCGGCATCGAGCAGGGGGGGCAGCGCGCGCGGCGCGCCATCCAAAGTGGATTGATAGGACAGGATAAACTGTATGAAGGCCCGCGCCGCTTCTGGCTGTGCCGAGGCCCGAGAGACAAAGGCCGTGCGCATCATTGTGGTTGGAAAATCCGCCGGGTGCACGATTTCGAAGACGTCCTGACTGTGCGCGCGCGCTTCTGCATAGCTGCCCAAGACATTATAGGCGACGTCGATCTCACCTTCGAGAAGATCGTCGATCATGTCCCCAGAGCAGCAATAGAGCCGCGCGTCGAGCCCGCCCATCACCTCCATCAGGCGCCAAAAGGATTCAGAGGCCCGCGCATCTTGCGTGGCAAACAGGTAGCCCAGCCCGGAACTGCGCACGTCATAGGTGCCGATGCGCCCCCGAAAGACGTCAGGCCGCGCGCGTAGCGCTTCGATCAGCTCTTGACGGGATTGCGGAATGGGCCGGCCTGTGAATGCGCTGCGGTTGATGACAATTGCGGCAGGTTCGGCGGTGAAGGCGAACAGGCTGTCACGCCATTGCGCCCAGCTTGGGTGGGCAATATCGCTGAGCGCAAGCGCGAAACCGTCATTCGTGAGCTTCAACTGCAGGTCCATGGCGCTGGATATGACGATGTCGAACCTATCGGGGGCCGCTTGAACGCGGTGGTCGATATCGGCGGTTCCGGTGACCAGATATTCGATTGAGACATCCGGGTTGGCGAGGATGAAGGCCGTGATCAATGGGGAAAAAAGGTCGGTATCCGTGCTGGATATAACGCGCAGCGGCGCGGCGTCGCCATCGCCATCGCGGTTGAAGATCCTGTGATCTTCCCAATCCGTCGCCCAACCCATCTGGGCCAGCAGGATCAGGACGAAAGCAATAACGTAACGCATGCCCCACCTTCGCTTTGATTGGCCAGAATAAGATCACCGCCATGGGCGCAGGCAACATCGCGCGCAATTGTCAGCCCCAGACCGGAACCGATTGTGTCAGTGGCATTGTCGCCGCGTTGGAACCGTGCGGGCAGGTCTGCGATTTGATTTTCGGGAAACCCAAGCCCCGCATCGCGGATCGTCACATTCGGATGCGGATCGGCAGAGACGGAAATGTGAATACTGCTTTCACTTGGCCCATATTTCATTGCGTTATCGAGCAAGTTTCGCACCGCATTCTGGATCAGGACCGGGTCGCCAGAATAGGGGACCTTGTCGTCGCAGTGAAGCGAGAAGGTGAGGTCTTTCATTTCAGCAATCGGGGTCATGCGTTGCACCAGATCGCCAACCAGATCACCAAGATCGATGTCTTCCAGTTCCAGATGGTCAGCCCGAAAGGTGATCATGGCATGATCCAAAAGCTGCCCCGCCGCGCGCGAGCTTTCATCAATGGCGCGGATCATGGATCGCATTGCCTCGCGGTTTTCTTCCTTGTCGACACGCTGCAATGTGGCTTCGGCATAGGAGCGCACGGTGGCCAGCGGTGTTCTGACGCGATGCGCGGCTTCGGCGATAAAGTCTTCTGACTGGCTAAGTGACATATCCAGTCGTGCCATAAGAGAGTTAAGCGAGCCCACAAGCGGCGCCATTTCCCGAGGGACGGGTTTGCTGAAAGGGCTCAAGTCTTGCGGGCCGCGCCGTGTCACGGACGCGGTCAGTTTGCCAAGCTGTCCAATTGTTGCGGATGTTGCCCAGAATGACAGCGCCGCTGCCATCGCAAAGAACCCCAACCCCAACAGCGCCGCGTTTCGCGAAATCTGGT
>CAZPXE010000272.1:0-5050 GCA_964590545.1 uncultured Rhodobacterales bacterium
GATCTCGCCGCCGGTCATGCCTTCGGTCGGGAACGGGTGTTCGTCCGTGCCGGGGGTCTTCTCGGCCAGGAACATGGAGAGGCCTTTGTAATCGCTCGTGTCCGGGTCCGTCCGGGCCAGCAACGTCATCACATGGGTGCGCGCGGCGTGGGTGATCCACGTCTTGTTGCCAGTGACTTTGTAATCGCCATTGTCGTCCTTGACCGCGCGGGCGCGGAGCGCGCCGAGATCAGAGCCTGTGTTCGGCTCGGTAAACACAGCCGTGGGCAGGGTTTCGGCGCTGGCCAGACGGGGCAGCCATTTGTGCTTTTGCTCTTCCGTACCGCCCGCGATGATCAGCTCCGCCGCGATTTCCGAGCGGGTGCCGAGCGAGCCCACACCGATATACCCGCGCGAGAGCTCTTCGGAAACGACACACATGGAGGCTTTCGACAGGCCAAACCCGCCATATTCCTCGGGGATGGTCAGGCCGAAGACGCCCATTTCGGCAAGCTCTTCGATCACTTCCATCGGGATCAACTCGTCCTTCAGGTGCCATTCATGGGCGAAAGGTTCGACCTTTTCGACGGCATAGCGGCGGAATTGGTCGCGGATCATTTCCAGTTCTTCATCAAGCCCGGTCGCGCCGACAGTGACGTTGGCGGCTTGCTCTTGCATCAACTCAACCAGACGCTGGCGGGCGGCCTGAGTGTTGCCCTGCTGGGTCAGGGTCATGACGGCGGGGTGCATCATGGCGCGCTGATCGTCTTGGGTCAGGCCCATGTCTTGCAGACGGACAACCTCGCCCTGGTTCATCTGGATGCCGCCATAGACCTGCCAGAGGTATTCCCCAAACGCGATTTGGTGGATCAGTTGTTCAAGCTCGCCGAACTTGCCGGATGCATTAAGCGCTTCGGCCCATTTCTGCATCTGCACAAGGCTTTCGGAATAGGTGGCGAGCCAAGCAAGGCCATGGGCAGCGGTTTGGTGCTGTTCGACCAGCCGGGCCGAGACGCGGCCATCAGCGCTGACCAAGCCGCGCACTTTTTCCTTAGCAATTTCAGTGATTTCCTTGACCGGCTCAACCGCAGCGGCCGTCGTTTCCAGAAGATTGGGCAGCACGGTTGCTGCGTCCATCATCAAATCTTGTCCATCATGCGCCATCATCACTCTCCTGGCTTGTGGGCCTTTGTGTGTCGACCCGGAATAGTCTTTTCGCAGTTGCAGCGCAACTTAAATGCGCCCGCACTACCTGTTTTGTTTCATTGTTTCGTCAAGAAATTTTAACGACGTGCGTTTGAGACAAGACTATCCGTCGCACCAAGGCAGAGCCATAGGGCGTTTCGCCGCCGAAACGGCGCGAAAGATTGATGGAGGTTATCGGGGAAAAGAGAGGGGGGTGTCCGCCATTCTGGCGGACGACACACCCCCACAACGCGCGGGGGTGTCTGTCTGTATACGAAGCGCAGCGGGCTGCGCCCCCGGGATCAGTTAGCCCGCTTTACGCGACACTGATACACCCGCAACATCTTCGATGAAGGTCACGATGCGGGATTTCACCTTGTCGTCCTCGATAGCAGTTACCGCGTCGAGGATTTTGCTGTCGAGTGAGTAGTTGTCATTAGCCGATTCATCGTCGGGCAGCCCTTCGAAGAAGTAGGACGTGGGCACGCCGAAGATTTTCGACAGCTCATAAAGACGGCTGGCCGCAACGCGGTTCGAACCGATTTCGTACTTCTGGATTTGCTGGAAAGACAAGTTTAGCTTTTGCGCGACGTCTGTCTGAGACAGGCGGCGCAGCGCACGCATTTGCTTGATTTTCTTACCGACGTGAACATCAACGGGATGCGACATATTAGATACCTCTAGTTGAACTACCCGCAATTAATGAAAAGTTTAGCCGCCGCGCAATTGAGTAACTTTTACCACTTTTCAACCACAAATAGTCTATAGGTGGTTGACGAGCGATACATATATGGATGATAAATGTACCACTGATGGGTGATGAATTTACCATTAACTACAGAAAGGTGCTCCGCGTGGACGGTGGGTCAGGCCATACTCAAAACGAAATGCGGTTCTATCCGCTGCTGTTTGAAATACTGCGTTCGTTCACGACGCTGGCGGCGAAGTTGAACCTGTCTCATGCTGTCAAAGACTTGGGAAGCACACGGCAAACGGTGCGCCGTCACATCGCACAACTGGAAGAGATTCAGGGCGGCGAGTTGTTCGAGGTGAACGATCGCCAATATGCCCTTACCCCACTGGGAAAAAAGATACTTCCTGAAGCGCAGGATCTGCTGGCGCGGGCCAATGGTTGGGTGAATGGTGACTTCAGCCTCGTCGACGGTTTGCAGTATTTGCGCAATGCCGTCCCGGATGGTTGGAGCCTGTATCAGCAACAGCATCCGATCAGCAAAGTGTTCCAGTCCAGTGGTACAATATTGCAAGAAACCATGGCCGCCTGGGTCAAGAGCGGCGGTGCGTTGGAGCATGAGGCGATGGAGGCTGTGCGCCCTCATCTGATGGTGTTCCGCAGGGTTAACGACCAATGGCTTTGCGTCGAACTGGGCGAAGAATGTTCGTATGTATCGTGGTTCGGCTGGGCCGCGGCGCGCAGCAGCATTGGCAGAAACCTTGGAAAGATGCCCGGCGGGGCCGATTTCGGGCGGCTTGTTAACCTTGCCTACGTGGAAGTTGAAACGAATCAGGGGATGCGTCTGGACCACACCTATACGCAGGTACCCCGCGAAACAGGGGCCGATCCGGTCCCAATTTGTTATGAAAGATTGCTGCTGGCGTCGCGTTTCCCCGACGGTAGCTTTGCGATGATCTCGGCTGTCAGGCGCACATATGATGTGGATATCATGGGTGTTTCCGACAACATGCTGAAATTAATGCCTAAGGAATTACTCATGTAGTGGTCAAGAATCACCCATCGTTGCAATATTTGTAACACCTTCAATTTTATACGTTACACTAGCCTTGAATGCAGAAGCAGGAGGGGCCGATGACGATTCAGGGTTTGAGCGCGACAGAGCGTTTTGCAGCGACAAGTTTTGATGTTTTGAATAGGTTTGGCGTTCGTCTGACCATGGGGCACGATTTTGAAGAATATCGGGCGCTATTGGCAGAGGGTCGGCCAGACCATATTTTGGGGGCACCATTTGACCCCGATATTCACAGTTTACACGAGCGCAATGCGATTTGGGTTGTCGGGCATGATGCCGATGGCAACATTATGCATACGCAAGCGCTACGGATGCTGGACATGCAGGGTGGCTCGCTGGGCAATTACCTGCGTCAGAAGTTTCGCGAGTTCCCGCCTTCGGGACTGGATCTGGATCTGGAACGCTCGCGATTCCGTGCCGGGCCGGGGGCCAAGCATATCAAAGGCCGTGTGTGCTATCACGGCGAGGTTTGGATGGGTGGCTCGCCCGGTCAATTCCGCGGCACTGGGGTGTCTGGAATTCTGGGGCGTTTTGCGTTCCTGACTGCGCTGGAGAAGTTTGCGCCGGACTATGTGTTTGGTTTCATGCCCAAGCCTGTCGCGCATAAAGGTTTCGTGGAACGGCAGGGCTATATGCACGCCGAACCCTTCGCGCTGCGGTGGTTCGTCAAGGACAATCCAAACCCGCTCGAAGGCTTTCTGGCTTACATGAGCCGCGAGGATATGCATTTCGTGCTGGACCTGCCCGAAAGCGAATTGGCAGCGCTGGCCGCCTGATCCTTGGGTTATGACACAAAAAGCCCCGGCCAGATCGCGCCGGGGCTTTCCGTGTTCCAGTTTGGTGTCGCAACGCGGGCGGAATTACCGCTCGACTGCGTAGTGCTGCACCATAGCCGCCAGATCATCGGGCGGCGTGCCCGTTTGCACAAAGGCGCAGGCATTGGTTGCCAGCGAAAAAATCGACCCATCCGAAAAAAAGCGCGTGTTCGTGACAAAGATCACTTGTGCCTGTGGGCAGCGATAGTTGGCATAGTCAGCAACGGCCAACGCGCTCCCATCACTCAGCACTAGGTCGAGGATGATGACGTCTGGTGCCGCAATATTGATTGCAGCGATTGCGCTGTCCTGGCTTTCCGCCACAACCACCTTCATCTCCAGGCGTTGAAGGTGACGTTGCCAGATCATGCCCAACTCGGGCGTGCTTTGAACAATTAAAACGTTCATGTTACCTCCATGCTGTTAAGTTGCAGTAGGCACATTCCCGTCCCCGTGAACCACAGATGGGGCATAGGCGTTAACAGAGGATTAAGATGAGCGAAACGTTAAGGGATAACGGCGGATTTCGTCTGGTTTTCGTTCAAATTGTATCCATCTATTCTGTCCGATCGTTCTAGATCTGCATGAGTTTTGAGAAACACCATAGCGCTGCATCGAAACAGCCGGATCACGGTGGGAATCTGGACGCCGCCTGCGCAAGATTCGGAGGGGCTCGCGAGGAATGGATAGACCTGTCGACCGGCATTAACCCTGTCCCATACCCGCTGCCATCTCTTCGCGCAGAGGCGTGGACCGCGTTACCCGACGCCAAAGCGGCGGAAGGGCTGGTGGACTTGGCAAGGGCGTTCTGGGCAGTGCCGAAGCATCTGGACATCCTTCCGACCCATGGCGCATCCGCCCCCATCGCACGGATGCCGCATATGTTCGAAGGCAACCGTGTCTGTATTCCAGAGCCAACCTATAACGAGCATGGCCGCGCCTTTGCCGCCGCCGGTTGGTCAAGGACAGAGCACGCTGCGGAGGCGGATGCAGTTGTTCTGGTCCATCCCAATAATCCCGATGGGCGGCTGTGGTCGCGCGATGATTTAGGCGCGCAAGTTCAGGGCGTCGTTGATGAAAGTTTCGCTGATTGCCTGCCCGGCGCATCGCTGCTGCCCACGCTGAGCGGGGATCGGCAAGTGGTTCTCAAGAGTTTTGGCAAATTCTGGGGGCTGGCCGGGTTGCGGCTTGGCTTTGTCATCGGCGCGCCAAAGATGATCACCCCGCTGCGCGAGGCGCTGGGGCCGTGGTCCGTTTCGGGCCCGGCGCTGGCGATTGGCGCCGCGGCGTTGGCGGATGAAGACT
>CAZPXE010000273.1:0-5036 GCA_964590545.1 uncultured Rhodobacterales bacterium
CTATTTTGCGGCGCAACACATTGATTTTTCAACGGAATTGGCGGGAAGCCGACGTTCGCTGCTTGTGCGAGGAAAGATCATTGAGCCGACGAAAGCAGACATTCTGGGCGCGCAAAAGTGCTAGTTCGTTTCAGCTTTGCAATGTTCGGAAATTGTATCGGGTTTAGGCTTCACGCCGCTCGCGGAATCTCTCGGGCCAGGACTTCTGCTTGCTTCACGACCTTCTTCACCGCCTCTGACTGCAAGTCAGGCGGGAAGCCGTGCTTGCGCAGGATGCGCTTGATAACGACACGCATCTTGGTGCGCACATTTTGCTTTCGCCACCAATCGACAGACGATGTGCTCTGCACAGCATTCACAAGCTCTTGCGCTATCACGCGCAGCTCTTCGTTACCCATCAGCTGCACCGCACTGTCATTCTGAGCGAGAGCATCATAGAAGGCGACCTCTTCAGCGGACAGCCCGTCTTCAGGCTGCGACTGAAGTTCCTTGGCCATCTCGATCATTTCTTGGACCACTTGAATCGCATCGATACTTCGGTTGTGGTACCGTGCCATCGCATCTTGAAGACGTTTGGAAAACGCTTCGTTCTGGGCTTTGTTGGTTCGGGTCCGCGAACTGATCTCACCGTTCAGCAGTTTCTTCAGAGCCTCAACGGCAAGATTCTTATGGGGGCTATTTTGTAGTCCCATCAGGAAGTCCTCACTCAGCACGCTTAAGTCCGGAGCGTCCACGCCCGCAGCTTCGAGTATGTCGATCACTTCGGTCGAAGCGACAGCCCGATTGAGCAACTGAGCGATTGCTAGTTCTGCCTCCTCGGCGGTCCTAGCCTTACTCGATGAAGCATCCATTTTTCGAATTGCGGCTTGAACCGCGATGAAAAAACCAACTTCGTCTTTGACCTCCCGCGCGTCCGAAGTTCCAGAAGCAATCCTGAATGCTTTGACTAGGCCCGTAACCGCAGTCATGAAACGCTTCTTTGAGGCTTGGCGATCCTTGGGCTCTTGATCATCAATTTTGAGTGTCAACGCATGTTCAATAGCCATGGGAAGCACGCGAATTCTGTCCACGGCGCTTCCCTTGACTGCCTCCTTGTACGGAATGCCATGGAACATCGATCGCATGACGTCCAACTGCGTCAGCAACGCGTGGGCGGCCTCGCCTTGATCTACGCCTGTCTGCTTCTGATCCGCATTAGAATAGTGCTTAAGAGCCTTCTTAAGGTCTGCCGCAAGACCAATGTAGTCCACAACAAGCCCAGAAGGTTTGGCCCCAAACACGCGATTGATGCGCGTGATAGCCTGCATGAGGCCGTGCCCCTTCATTGGCTTGTCCACGTACAAGGTGTGCATACAAGGCGCATCGAATCCCGTTAGCCACATGTCTCGCACAATCACCAGCTTCAGGCCGTCAGACGCATCGCGGTATCGGGTTCTCAGGGTTTCCAGACGAGCCTTAGACCTTATGTGCGGCTGGAAGTCAGCGGGGTCTTGCGCAGCTCCGGTCATGACAACCTTTACTGCGCCTGCGCCATCCTCGTCTGAATGCCAATCAGGTCTCGCCGCCGCGATCCGCATGTATACCTCAACGCAGATACGGCGTGACATGCAGACAATCATTGCTTTGCCGCCGTCCATAGCCTCTAGACGTGCATCAAAATGATCCAAGATATCCGAAACAACTGCGTCGAGACGCTTCTCGGAGCCAACCAGCTTTTCGATTTGCGTCCACTTGGTCGTCATGGAGCCTTTGGCGTCTTCATCGAAAACAGCTCCATCCGCTTCGGCGTCTTCTATGATCTCGTCGAATTCTGCGTCGAGCAGATCGCCGGCTTCCGCGCTCAACTCGATCTTCGCAACCCGGCCTTCGTAGTAGATGGGCACGGTTGCCCCATCGGCGACAGCCTGGGCGATATCATAGACATCGATGTAGTCACCAAAAACCGCCTGGGTGTTTGCACCGACAAGAGAAATAGGTGTCCCAGTGAAGCCGACATGAACAGCGTTAGGCAAGGCAGTCCGCATATGATGCGCAAAACCGTACTTGGTCTCACCAGTCTCCCGGTTCAGTTTTGCATCAAAACCATACTGCGAACGGTGCGCCTCATCTGCAAAGACGATGATATTAGAGCGGTCGGTCAACAGTCCGAAATCTGTGTGTCCTTTCTCCGGTCGAAACTTTTGGATCGTTGCAAAGATCACGCCCCCTACCTTGCGATCACCTAGCTTTTTCCGAAGATCTGGAACGTCCTCTGCCTGAACGGGCATTTCACCGAACAGGGCCGAGCATCGTGAAAACGTTGCAAAAAGTTGATTGTCCAGATCGTTGCGGTCCGTGATGATAACCAAAGTTGGATTTTCCAGCCTGGGATCTCGCATCAAGCGGCCACCGAGAAAGGCCATAAGCAAGGACTTGCCAGAACCCTGCGTATGCCACATCACGCCGCCACGCCCATCGTTCCCACGGGCGCGGGCGACTGCGGCAACGCCTTTGCGCACAGCATGAAACTGATGATAACCCGCGATTTTCTTGATGGGGCCTTTGCCCTCATCCTCAAAGACGGTGCAGAACCGCAGCATGTCCAGAATGACGACCGGATCGAGAAGACCTTGTATCAGTGTCTGCAAAGCCAGGGCTGTGCCATCCTCGACTAGCGTGTCTCCATCGATCGTGCGCCAACGCATGAAGCGATCATAATTTGCGGAGAGCGAACCGAACCGCGCAGTCACCCCTTCCGAGATGACGTTGAAAGCATTGGTGCGAAACAGTTCCGGAACCTGCGTCTTGTAGGTTTCGATCTGGTTGTATGCCCCTTTGAGGCTTCCGCTCTCGGTTCCTTTCAACTCGACCACGACGAGAGGAAGGCCGTTGAGGAAAAGGATGACGTCGGGCCGCCGTGCTGTCTGTCCAACCACCTCAAATTGATTGACCGCCAACCAATGGTTCTCGCGGTTTTCCCAATCGACCAGGCGCGCAATATCTGACCTCTCCGTGCCGTCCTCGAACCAAGAGACAGGGACACCGGCCACAAGCACCTCATGGATTCGCCGGTTTTCCGACATCAGGTCACCGGCAAATTCGGTGTCGCGCACCTTGTTCAATGCGGCCCGGATCGCGTCATCCGGCAGGTCTGGATTCAGCCTTCGCAGGCTGTCATCAAGCCGTCCAAGAAGCAGCACCTCCCGGAAACTTTCCCGCGCGGGCGCTTCATTCTCGGGAGACAGCTCTGACCCATGCAGATAGGCAAAGCCCAAGCCCTGCAACTCTTCCAGTGCCCATTGTTCGAGATCGTCTTCGGAAGCGAAGGCCATCAATCCACCTCCTCACCAAGAGACAGGTCAGGGATATTCAGACCATTGAGGCGCTCGCCCAAAACATGTTCGAGCTTTTGTATATGCGAAGACAACCAACTTGCCATATCTGGCCAAGCATCGCGATTATATCCGTCAAACTCTTCTGAATAAACGATCAGACTCTGCTTCTTGTCGTCCATCCGACGCCAGATCAGCTCCGATCCGAACTCTGTCTCAATTTGCTGTTTTCGCTCACATAGCTGATCGAACAGCCATTTGTTCTCCGCAGCATTCGCCCGCTCAAGGCTCAATTGAACTCGCGCTTCCTTGCGCAGGAAAACCAGTTGAAATGGGCAAGATCGCACGCCAGAACCCGCACTCAGCCAATGGCTTCTTGTTGGGCTGATGCTTCCAAACAGCCCTGCACCATCCGCCCGCAGTTGATCCAGCGCAACCTCCCAGAAATCCAGCCGCAGCTTGTGCCGCTTCTTCTGGGTGTCCTGAACCACCTTCTCTTCGTTCTCTTTGCTCGACATACCGATCATGAAATCCGCTGCTTCCGGCGTCGGGATGATCTGCTGGATGTCCACCATCAGCTCCTCGCCAAAGGAAAACGGCGTCACCTTGAAACACTGGGCGCGAATGCCCCGGCTCAGCAGCCAAAGCACCGTCGCCGTTACCTCGCGTCGGAAATTTGCAGCAATAAAGATCATCCGCTGGTCGTTGCCTGGGTTGAGGACGGTCTCTTCCAACTCCTCGACCTCCATGAACTCGCAAATACGCAACGCCGCATTACCGCCGCCTTCGTAACGGTCGAGGTATTGCTGGTAGATGTCCACGATCTGCGTCTTGGTCAGGCCCGAGACATAGGCCGTGTATTTCAGCGCCTGCCAGGTCACATCCCGTCCGCTGTCATCGAGCTTGTTCTCAATCACAGCCAGATTGCCGTCCTTGTCGAGCGCCAGCAGGTCCAGCCGTTCGCGCGTCTCGTCAAATCCGTCGAACTCCTTCTGGATAATCAACAGCTCTTCTCCGAGCGCGTCAGGCTGGTTGGCCAACCATTCCTGCAAATGGTCACGCTCCCGCAGGTTCAGATCCACAAAGCGCTTCTGGACAAGGCGGGACAATCGGTTTTGGGTCAAATCAACGCGGAACATCACTCACCTTAAATTGGATAGCCTAGGTTATTGGAAAAGAATTTCTTTTCGTTTGGTAGCGCAAATTGGTCGTTGCAATCCATCCAAAGCAACGTCGAAACGAGGTCTTCAATCTGTGGCACATCAAAGCCGCCATGATGGGTTAGAATCACCTCTGGCTCGCTATCCGCGCCATCATGACCTTGCACCGGGCAAATCCAGCCAACTCGGTATTGGTTGAAGCTAATCCGTTCTGGCGTGATGCACAGCTCAAACCCATTACCGTCGTGTTCTTTTTGGCGCAGGTCAGCGCAAATATATGCGGAGTTTTGGATCGTAAAATCTCTCGCGAGTTGTTCCAGTAAAAGGATCGCCGAACCCAAGTTGCGCAGGTCCTCACCGGACTTCGGGTAGCCGACGATCGCCCACAAGGCATCTCGCAACTCAGCGAGTGCATCAATGTCGGCCTTGCACATCAACCAGCGTTTGCAGGCGTCGTTGCTCATAGAACCACCTCCACTTCGGCCACGGCGGCTTTGACGCCCATGGTGCCGGACATGAGGCGGGGCAGCAGAGTGTCGCGGAGGGTGGCGAGGGTTTGGTTTTC
>CAZPXE010000274.1:0-5029 GCA_964590545.1 uncultured Rhodobacterales bacterium
ATGAGACTGCCGCCGCCATTGTGCGTGCCGTACCGGGGCAGACGGGCGAAATCCTCTCCTCCGTCGTTTACGATCAAGCGGCGCTTCACGCCTCCTTCGGCGGTGTTGTTCCCGAAATCGCCGCCCGCGCCCATGCGGAAAAGGTCGATGGCTGTGTGGTGCAAGCGTTAGAGCAAGCTGGTTGCACCTTGACGGAATTGGACATGATCGCCGTCACATCCGGTCCCGGACTTATTGGTGGTGTGATGGCCGGTGTGATGTGCGCAAAGGGGCTGAGCGCTGCTACTGGGCTGCCGCTTTACGGTGTAAACCACCTTGCTGGTCACGCTTTGACACCGCGTTTGACCGATGATGTGGCCTATCCGTTTCTGATGCTGCTGGTGTCTGGCGGCCATTGCCAGTTCTTGACGGTCCACGACGCGATGACGTTCGAACGGCTTGGCGGCACAATCGATGACGCCCCCGGCGAGGCCTTTGACAAGGTCGCGCGGCTGTTGGGTTTGCCCCAACCGGGCGGACCGTCCATTGAAGCTGCGGCAAAGACGGGTGATCCAGCCCGATTCAACTTCCCCCGGCCTCTCTTGCACCAACCCAATTGCAATCTGTCCTTTTCGGGTCTGAAAACAGCCGTTCTACGCGCACGTGATGGGCTGGTGGCCGATCAGGGAGGACTGCGAGAGCAAGACCGCGCCGATATCGCTGCTTCATTCCAAACTGCCGTTGCAGATGTGCTCGCCCATAAAACCAGCAAAGCGCTGGAAAGTTATATGGAACGCGCCCCGAACACCCCGACCCTTTGCGTCGCTGGCGGCGTCGCGGCCAATGCGCATATCAACGCGCGCTTGGCGCAGGCAGCCTCTGAACATGGCGCGCTGTTCGTCGCCCCACCCTTGCGCCTTTGCACCGATAACGCCGCGATGATTGCGTTTGCTGGGCTTGAACAAATGGTCCACCGCGATCCCGACGGCATGACACTCTCCGCCCGGCCTCGATGGCCGCTTGATACGTCGCAACCCGCGCTGATGGGCAGCGGCAAGAAAGGGGCGAAGGCATGAGGATAGTGGTCGCAGGCGCAGGGGCGTTTGGCACGGGGCTTGCGATTGCGCTGGCACGGAAGGGCGATGTCATGCTTTGGGGGCGCAAACCCGAGCATATGGATACGCTGTCAGCGGCACGCGAGAACGCCCGCCACTTGCCCGGATGTAAACTGCCGAGCGCACTTGAGGTCACATCTGATACCGGATGCATTGAAGGGGCGGACATTGTCCTTTTGTGCGTGCCGACCCAGCAGATTAGCGGGTTTCTCAAGGCAAACGTGACGGCCCTGACAGGCAAGTCTATTATCGCATGCTGTAAGGGGATCGACTTAGAAACCGGTCTTGGACCGGCGAATGTTATCGCCGCGCACATCCCTACCGCCATTTCTGCAATTCTCACCGGCCCCAGCTTTGCCGCCGACATTGCCCAAGGTTTGCCGACAGCACTCACTTTGGCTTGCTCAGACCCAGATGCGGCGGAGTCCCTGCAAACAACACTGACCCGCCCAACCCTGCGCATGTACCGCACGACCGACGTCGCAGGCGCGCAGCTTGGCGGGGCACTCAAGAACGTGATGGCGATTGCGGCCGGGGCGTCCATGGGCAGCGGGCTTGGCGAGAGTGCGCGCGCCGCCGTGATCACCCGCGGCTATGCCGAGATGCAGCGCTTTGCGGCGTTTCGCGGGGCCGAGCCAGAGACGTTGATGGGTCTTTCCGGCCTTGGTGATCTGATCCTGACCTGCACCTCGCCGCAATCGCGCAACTACAGCTTTGGCCTTAGCCTTGGCCGCTGCGAAACCTATGACCCGACCAAGACCGTTGAAGGCGCGCATACCGCCCGCGCGGTAGCGAGCCTGTCCGAGCAGCACGGGCTCGATATGCCGATCAGCCGCGCCGTTGACGATCTTGTGCAAGGCCGCGCCAATGTGGCAGAGGCGTTACGGATGCTTCTGTCCCGACCGTTAAAGGAAGAATAACCGATGCCGATTGCCCTGATTGCCCGCGACAACCCCGGCGCCCTGCAAACCCGGCTGGATAACCGGCCTGCCCATCTGGACTATCTGGGGCAAACCGAAACCGTCATACATGCCGGGCCTCTGCTCGGCGATGATGAGAAACCCTGCGGCTCGCTGATCATCCTCGATATGAGTATGGCAGAGGCCGAGGATTGGGCCGCGAATGATCCTTATGCCAAGGCCGGGCTGTTCGCCTCGGTCGAATTGATCCGCTGGAACAAGGTGATCGGCTGATGGCCTATTGGCTGTTCAAATCCGAACCCTCGACCTGGAGCTGGGACCAACAGAAGGCCAAGGGCGGAGCGGGCGAAGAATGGGACGGCGTGCGCAACTATCAGGCGCGCAACTTCATGCGACAGATGGCGGTTGGAGATCTTGGGTTCTTCTATCACTCGCAATCGGAAAAGGCCGTGGTCGGCATTGTGGAAGTCTGCGCCGAGGCGCATCCCGACAGCACCACCGATGATGAACGCTGGGAATGCGTGGACATCAAAGCGCTCGAGGACATGCCAAACCCCGTCACATTGGACGCGATCAAACAGGACCCGCGACTGGCCGAGATGGTGCTGGTCAAAAACTCCCGCCTCTCCGTTCAGCCTGTGACCGAGGCGGAATGGCAGGTTGTGTGCGAGATGGCTGGAAAAAACACCTAGCGCGAAGCCCGTTCCATCGTCATCCTGACGCCGTGCGTACAAAAGGAAAGACAGATGGAAATTCTTAGCGTTCTACTCGCCGGTGTCGCCGCATTCGCAGCCGGTGCGGTATGGTACATGGTCCTAAGCAAGCCGTGGATGGAAGCGTCCGGCGTGCCTTTGGGCGAGGATGGCAATCCGATCAATTCAAGCGATCCGAAAACCTACATCACCGGGCTGATCTGCGCGGTGCTGGTGGCAGGCATGATGCGCCACATCTTCGTGCTGGGCGGAATTGATACGGTGGATAAGGGGTTTGTGTCCGGCCTTGGCATCGGCCTGTTTCTTGCCGCGCCTTGGTTGGTGACAAATTACACCTTCGCTGCGCGTTCTCGGAAGCTGATGGTGATTGACGGGGGTTATGCCACGCTTGGCTGCACAGCCATCGGGATCGTTCTGACGCTGTTCTGACCAGAGGCGGAAAGTCCAAAAAGCGAAGGGTTCCGAACTCATATAGCCGGAACCCTTCGTCACCCCACGTGCCGTATCCACCACACGCATTCGAAATAACGGTTCCAGCCATTCTAGCTGTTTGCGCGTTGCTTACGTCACTCGCCTATAAACTGCAAAAACTAAGTGCCTAAAACACGTCGCTAAATGAAAACACCCCAAGCGCGGGCGCTCGGGGTGTGTGGTGGTCTTCGGGTGTTCGGGTTTAGCCGTAAACGGACTCTTTCCCGAAATGCTTGGTCAGCATGTAGTAAACCACGGCGCGGTACTTGTTGCGCTCGGACTTGCCGTAGATTTCGATCACTTTATTGATCGCTTCCATCAGCTCGGGCCCGTCAGCAAGGCCCAGCTTCTTCATCAGAAAGCTCGCTTTGACAGTCTCCAGCTCGGACTTCTGGCTGCCTGCCACGGTGGAGGCATCGGCGTTATAGATCGACGGGCCGCAGCCAATCGTCACTTTAGTCAGCAGGTCCATATCCGGATCCATGCCGCATTTGTTCTTCAGATCATCTGCATACTGCGCGATCAGATCGTCTCTCTTGCCCATATTCACTCTCCCAGAATTGGTTCGCGGTCCTGTTCGACCTTGCCGGGAAAGTTATCGCCTAATTATGCCAAAACAAAGGGAAATCTTGAGGTCGTTTCCCCTAACGACACAATCCCCAACCTGTGTGTTGCAGGTGGAAGTGGTTTGCGTGTAAGTCGTTGTAATCTGGCCCTAAAGTGACACGGAACCAGTCGCAGGCCGTGTCACGAGTATCGCGAAAGAACGCCGATACCGTCGCGTCACCTTCGCCCCATCCATCCAAAAGCATCAATTTTCGCCCGTCTTCCAGGGTGAAACCGCTGATATCAATAGAGTTCGCGCTGGCATGTGTACTGATGCGGGTGCTGTTTCGGATTGGGCGACAATTGTAGCTTGAGAAGTGGTGCGCCTGCCGAACCGCCTGCCCAAAATGACGCTCGGCCGCGGGCTGCACGCCATGTTCCATCCACATCGCTATGCGCAGCGCAACTTGGCAGCGCGTGTTCACCTCTGACAGCCGCGCGCCGCCAATCCCGCGCAAGGCAACCTGATTTCGAATGTGACAATCCTCGCTTTCTTCGAAGTCTGGCAAAGCGTCAAACTCCGCCGCAGAGGTCAGCGCAGCGCGGCATTGCGCATCATCCAACAACGCGCGTTGCAACTTCCAGCGGGTCAGCGGTGTAACAGGGTCCGAGACCTCAAGCGGGCGAAGGGGATTCCAGCGATCCGGCAAGGGGCTGTCGGGATAGAGGATCAGGAAGGCCCCAATCGCCCCAAGCCCCAGCACAACAGAAAACGCCGCCCCGAGAAGTCTCAGCAGGCGGCGTGTCCAGATGTTCATAAAGCTGCGCAGCGGGACGTCCCCGCCACCCCATCAATAGCGATAGTGTTCGGGCTTGAACGGGCCTTCCGGCTTCACGCCGATATAGGCCGCTTGTTCGCTGTTCAGCTCGGTCAGTTTGACACCGATTTTGCCCAGATGCAGCCGCGCGACTTTCTCGTCGAGGTGCTTGGGCAGGATGTAAACTTCGTTCTTATACGCCTCACCCTTGGTCCACAGCTCAATCTGCGCCAGAACCTGATTGGTGAAGGAGGCCGACATCACGAAGGACGGGTGACCGGTCGCGTTGCCAAGGTTCAGCAAACGGCCTTCAGAAAGCAGGATCAGACGGTTGCCCGAGGGCATCTCGATCATGTCCACCTGTTCCTTGATGTTGGTCCATTTGTGGTTCTTGAGCGAGGCGACCTGAATTTCGTTGTCGAAGTGGCCAATATTTCCGACGATCGCCATGTCCTTCATCTCGCGCA
>CAZPXE010000275.1:0-4993 GCA_964590545.1 uncultured Rhodobacterales bacterium
GCATCTTCGGGGGACATGAAGTTGTCCCGCTCCAACGCGGCTTCGACGTTTTTCAAGGTCTGGCCGGTGTGTTTGACGTAGATTTCATTGAGGCGCTTTTTCAGTTTCAGCGTCTCTTCGGCGTGGATCATGATGTCGGTCGCCTGGCCCTGATAGCCACCGGAGGGCTGGTGCACCATCACGCGGGAGTTCGGCAGCGAGAAGCGCATCCCCTTTTCGCCAGCCGTCAGCAACAAGGATCCCATAGAAGCCGCCTGCCCGATCACCAGCGTGGAGACCTTGGGTTTGATATACTGCATCGTGTCGTAGATCGACAGGCCGGAGGTCACAACGCCGCCGGGGCTGTTGATATACATGGAGATTTCCTTAGAAGGATTCTCCGCCTCAAGGTGCAGAAGCTGGGCAACAATCAGGCTGGACATGCCGTCATGGACAGGGCCATTGAGGAAAATAATCCGCTCTTTCAGCAGCCGCGAGAAAATGTCGTAGGCGCGTTCCCCGCGCGCGGTTTGCTCAACCACCATGGGGACGAGCGTGTTCATATAGGTGTCGATTGGGTCTTGCATATGTGGCGCCTCTTGGATCGTCCGGGGAACCATATCCGCGAACCGTTACGAGAGTCTTAGTCCTCGCAAAAAGGGGCTGCAAGGGGGGCGGGAATTTGGATTTTCAGCGAATTACCACGAAACGGGTGGTTTCGCGGCGAAACCCCGGAAATTTATAAAGGAATCTCAGCGTCAAGTTTTGCGGCGTCGCAGGGTGCGGTGGGGTAAGATTTTGTTAAGGTTTGGTAAATTTTCGGATTTGGCGGGGCGAACCCCGGCCTACGGGAGGCAGAAACGGGGCGGTGCGGCAAAGCCAGCCCGTGCGGGCGGTCTGGCTTTGCCACGGCGGCTTCGCCTTGATTCCGTGGCTGGGGGCGGTTGATGTCACATGGTCGTGAGTTAGCTCTGGTCGATGACAGATGCGCTCACTCATTTCCCGCCGAACCGGACCGCAGCATTAGAGCGGCTTCATGACTTTCTGCCCAGCGCAGGCAAAACTTACGCCGCGCGGCGCAACTATGACTTCGGTGCGGGGCGGCATAGCGGGGTGTCGACGCTGTCGCCTTACATCCGCACGCGGCTGCTGACCGAGGAAGAGGTGTTGCAGGCGGTGCTGGGACGGTTCTCGCTCTCCTCGGCTGAAAAATTTGTGCAGGAAGTCTATTGGCGGACCTATTGGAAAGGCTGGCTGGAGATGCGCCCATCAGTTTGGGCCGGGTATCGCGCCGGTCTGAGCGCCGCATGGGATCGGGTGCAAAGCGAAGGCGGGCTGCGGCGCGATTGGGAAAGCGCGTGCCTTGGGCAAACGGGGATCGAGTGTTTTGATCATTGGGCCAAGGAGTTAGCGGCGACGGGTTATTTGCATAACCACGCACGGATGTGGTTTGCGTCGATCTGGATTTTCACGTTGCGGCTGCCGTGGGAATTGGGCGCGGATTTCTTCTTGCGTCACTTGTTGGATGGCGATCCGGCGTCGAACACGCTGTCTTGGCGTTGGGTTGGCGGGTTGCAAACGGTCGGCAAAACCTACCTCGCGCGGCCCGACAATATTGCGAAATATACCGAAGGGCGGTTTCGGCCCGAGGGGTTGGCGGAGTTTGCACCGCCCCTGGACGGCACCCCTGCCCCGGCGCGCGCGCCGCTGCCAATGGCGGGCGTTCCGGACCGTGCAGCGCGGACGGGGTTTTTGCTGCATCCAGAGGATGTGAGCCCACGTTTTGCGTTGGACCAGTGCCCTGCGCCTGTGGTGTCAGCCCCGCTGATTTGCGCCGAAGCGCTGAGCCCGTTGGCGGTGTCGCCCCATGTGGCGGCGTTTCAGCGCGGAGCGGTCGAGGATTGTGCGGCGCGGCATGGGGTGGCGCTGGGGCCGGAATTGAGCCGGGCGCAAGAGGTTCTGGGCTGGGCCAAGGCGCAAGGGCTTGAGCAAATCGTGACCGCCTATGCCCCGGTTGGGCCGGTGGCAGATGTGCTGGCGCAGGTGACGGCGCAGGGCATGCAGGTCGTTCAGGTGCGGCGCAGCTATGACAGTGACGCCTGGCCCTTTGCCACGCACGGGTTTTTCCGGTTCAAGGAGAAGATCCCCAAGCTGGTCGCGGGCTTGAACCAGATGCGGTTGGTGGGGTGATTGCCCGCTTCGCAGGTGCAGCGACGATTTTACAAATTCTACCTATGGCTGTCGCGAAAGTGTCATATACTTCCTTGTACGTACGCGTGTCTTGAGGGCGCCATACTGCGCCCGGCCAGCTGGTTTTCATGCAAGCAACAAAGGGAGTTCGATCATGGATCGCAAGACAATTATCAATGACCCGGAATATGGCAACAAGGCGGAAGCCTTTGAAGCGTTTGACGATATTCCGACCAATCCCAATCTGGAGAACACGATTGGCGATGTGATTAACGCACGTTATGGCCGCCGCGATGTGCTGCGGGGCGCGCTTGGGGTGTCGGCGGCGACGGCGCTGTTTGGGACCTCGGCCATGGTGGCACCGAATGCTGCGGCTGCGGCATCGGGCTCGCGCTATACGTTTGACGAGTTGAGCTGGGGCAATGATGAGACGCATCATATTGCCGATGGCTATGATGCGGATGTGCTGTTGCGTTGGGGCGATCCGATCACCAGCGAGGCACCGGATTTTGATGTGCAGAGCCAGACGGCGTCGGCGCAGTTGCAGCAATTTGGGTATAACAACGACTATGTCGGGTTCACTGCGCTCAACAGCGAGGGCACGCGCGGGTTGCTTTGTGTGAACCACGAATACACCAATGAAGAGGTGATGTTCCCCGGGCTGGGCCGTCAGGACCGCGCCGGGTTTGAGGGCATGACCCGCGAGATCGTCGATATCGAGATGGCGGCCCATGGCGGCACGGTGGTTGAGATCGCCAAGTCCGAGACGGGCAAATGGGCGTTGGTTGCGGACAGCAAATACAACCGCCGGATTGCGCCGGGCACGACAGAGATGACCCTGTCTGGCCCCGCAGCGGGGCATGAGCGTTTGAAAACCAATGCGGACCCGTCGGGGCTGAAGGTGATGGGCACGGTCAATAACTGCGCCGGGGGCATGACGCCTTGGGGCACCTATCTGATGGCTGAGGAGAATTTCCACGGCTATTTCTGGACGGATGTGCGCGATGCGGATGGGCGTGCGGATGTCTCTGCGATGGCTGAGGCCAAATCGCTGAAGCGCTATGGTGTGCCGGGGGGCTGGTATGCTTGGGGCAAGTATTACGACAGTTGGAACATCGACAAAGAGCCGAATGAGCCGAACAAATGGGGCTATGTGGTTGAGGTTGATCCGCGCAATCCCGATGCGCTGCCGATCAAGCACACGGCGCTGGGGCGGTTCCGGCATGAGGGGTGTGAGACCACCGTCTCGGCCGATGGCAAGCTGGTGGTTTATTCGGGCGATGATAACCGGTTCGACTACCTTTATAAGTGGGTTTCGGCGGATGCGGTCACGCCTGCGAATTCGGTCTTTGGCTCGCCACTGTTCACCGATGGCACGCTGTATGTGGCCAAGTTCCATGAGGATGGCGTGATCGAGTGGATGGCGCTGGTGCATGGGGAAGGTCCGCTGACGGCGCAGAACGGGTTCACCTCTCAGGCCGATGTGGCCATTGACACGCGGCTGGCGGCGGACCTGCTGGGCGCGACGCCGATGGACCGGCCCGAGGACGCGCAGCCGCGCGGGGATGGAACGGCGGTGGTCATGCTGACCAACAACACCCGCCGCAAGCCAGAGCAGGTGGACGCGGCGAACCCGCGCGCCGAGAGCAGCTTCGGGCATATCATCGAGATCAAGGAGGACGGCGGGCTGCATTCCTCGCCCAAGGGGACATGGGATATTCTGGTGAAATGCGGTGATCCGACCATTCAGAACGTGGGGGCGCAGTGGCACCCCGACACGTCCGAGAATGGCTGGTTCGGCTCGCCTGACAATTGCGCCTATGACGCCGATGGCCGCCTATGGATCTCGACCGACCAAGGGTCGGGCTGGGGCAAGACGGGCAAGTCGGACGGGCTGTACAGCCTTGAGACCGAAGGCGAGATGCGCGGCCATTCCAAGCTGTTCTTCCGCTGCCCGGTTGGCGGCGAGCTGTGCGGGCCGTATTTCACCGACAATCAAGAGACGCTGTTCCTTGCGGTGCAGCACCCCGGCACGGATGGGACCAAGGACTTCAAAGGCTTCGAGCGCAATTCGACCTTCGAAGACCCGGCCACGCGCTGGCCTGATTTCGATGCGGCCATGCCACCACGCCCCTCGGTACTGGTGGTGACGAAAACAGGTGGCGGTAAGATCGCGGTCTGACGCCTGACGCCTGAGAAGACTGGAAAGGCCCTGCTGCAAGCTGGTGGGGCCTTTTGATTTTTGCGAGCCCTATGCGGGCGGCCTTATAGACGGCCCAGTGCGTTACTGATCCGTTTGGACTCTTTGCCCGTCAATTTCAGTGATTTTGGTGAGATTTCGGAGTGTTGCAGCACGCTTTCATACTCCTCATCTTGCAAGCGCGACTGAAAGAGAAAGCCCGCATAGCTGTCTTTAATATAGAGCAGGCGACAGGTCAGGTGCTGCTGTTCAACTTCCAGCGCGAAAAGCAGATCGCTATCGGCACGATCAAACGTTGCGCGGTCCTGCGGGTCGAAAAACTCAAACCGGAAGCCTTGATGGCCAAGAATGGTGAGTGTGCCATCCGTGCCTCGTCCGAGCAGAGATACGCTCGCCCGTATCCGACAACTGACGCGCTTGTTAACCTGCGCGTATTTGCGGCGGCCGCGCCTGTCGGCCCAGAAAATCGCCGCAATCGAGCCGACAATGAAGGCCAGCATGGTCGCGACGGTGATTTACGCCAAAGCGGGCCGGATCGCGGGAGCGTTCAAGCGCGGTCAGGAAGGCACGCATTTGTGCGCCCAAGGCGGTGCCGCCAATTTCGGTTGCGCTGCGTTCGGCATC
>CAZPXE010000276.1:0-4982 GCA_964590545.1 uncultured Rhodobacterales bacterium
GGGTCTCGCGCGCGCGGCGCGACATGTCGATATTCCAATGCCCAAGCGCGCCCCCAGCAAGCGTGAGGGCCAGCGCACGGCGATGCCAGTCCTCCTTGAAGCGGATATGCTCGGCCTCCGGTTTCACGGGTCCATCGCCAAACCTCCCGCCCATGTCATGCACTTTGCTCATGGTGCCACCGCCAATCCGGTGCCGATCATGCTGTCGCGGGTGACGAGCGCCTGCAACGCGGCCTCGCCCATACCCTCGGTCCCCTCGGGCCGCCGGGGCAGTACCAAATAACGCACCTCGGCCGTCGAATCCCAGACACGGACCGCAATGTCTTGAGGCAGCGTTACCCCAAACTCCGCCAACACCTTGCGCGGCTCGCGCACCGCCCGCGCGCGGTAGGCGTCGGATTTGTACCAAGTGGGCGGAATGCCCAGCAGCGGCCAAGGGTAACAAGAGCACAAGGTGCAAACGACCATGTTATGCACTTGGTCCGTGTTCTCAACGACCACCATATGCTCGCCCTGCCGACCGTAATAACCAAGCTCGGCCAGCACCGGGTCCGCATCCTGCAAAAGCGCTTCCTTGAACGCGGGATCAGACCACGCCTTCGCGACCACATGCGCGCCGTTTTGCGGGCCGATCTTGTTCTCGTAGGTATCAATAATCACATCCAGCGCCGCCGGATCGACGAGGCCCTTGCGGGTCAAAACTGTCTCCAGCGCCTTGACGCGCAGCGCGGGATCAGACGGCAGATGCGAATGCGGATGGTCGCGGTCGTGGTGGTCATGTGGCATGCCCCTAACCTGCACCGCACGCCGTACCCCGTCCAGCCCAAACGCGCCCATGCAAAGACCCATGCCCTCTCTTCTTCGGGTCTGAAATACTTCGGAGAGCGCGAGCATTTGACCGGCAGGCGCTTTTGCCTGCAAAAGCTGCCGAGAGGGGGGGCTTGAGCCTCTCGCTTGCCCAACAGGGCAAACCGCTCTTGCGATACTCCGCCGCTTTGCCTAGATACGCCCAAACCGATCTTCGCGCGTGCAAAGGCTGCCTTATGGAAAACGTCGTTCTGATTATCCACCTGCTTCTGGCTCTTGGCCTGATTGCCGTAGTGCTGATGCAGCGTTCCGAGGGCGGCGGGCTTGGCATCGGCGGCGGCGGCGGTGCAGCGACCGGACGCGCGCCCGCGACGGCGCTGGGTAAGTTCACATGGATCTTGGGCATCGCGTTCACAATCACTTCGATCACGCTGACGATCATCTCGGCCCAGAACGCTTCTGGCACCTCCGTGATCGACCGCTTGGGCGTTGTCCCGCAGACCTCGGATGATGCTGGCAGCGGGGTTCCGGCCTTGCCTGAAGGCTCGCTTTTGCCGCCCGCAGAAGGCGACAATGCGCCGCTGATCCCGAGCGCTGACTAACGCAAAACCTTGGGCTATGGGCGCGTGACGCAACAGGATGTTGCGCGTTCCTTTGCACGATGACTTGCTCTGGGCTGCCGAATCTGGATATACTTAAATCCCGTGGTGCTGTGATGTTTCGCAGCAATTCTCGCGGCTTTCACCACATGGCCTGAACGATAAACACGGGGACTTGTCCGCATATGGCGCGCTATATTTTCATTACTGGTGGTGTGGTTTCTTCCCTTGGCAAAGGGCTGGCCTCTGCCGCGTTGGGTGCCTTGCTGCAAGCGCGCGGCTTCTCGGTGCGGCTGCGCAAACTCGACCCCTATCTGAACGTGGACCCCGGCACCATGTCGCCCTTTGAACATGGCGAGGTGTTCGTGACCGATGATGGGGCGGAGACGGATCTCGACCTCGGCCATTATGAACGGTTCACTGGTGTCGCGGCGCGCAACACTGATTCCGTGTCCTCGGGCCGCATCTATTCCACGGTGCTCGAAAAAGAACGGCGCGGCGATTATCTGGGCAAGACGATCCAAGTGATCCCCCATGTCACCAACGAAATCAAAGACTTCATCGGCATCGGCGATGATGAGGTGGACTTCATGCTGTGCGAGATCGGCGGCACGGTGGGCGATATCGAGGGCCTGCCCTTCTTCGAAGCCATCCGCCAGTTCAGCCAAGACAAGCCGCGCGGGCAATGCATTTTCATGCATCTCACCCTGCTGCCCTACATCAAGGCATCGGGCGAGTTGAAGACGAAGCCGACCCAGCACTCGGTCAAGGAGCTCCGCTCTATCGGGATCGCGCCCGATATTCTGGTCTGCCGCTCCGAAGGGCTGATCCCAGTCAAGGAGCGCGAAAAACTGGCGCTGTTCTGCAATGTGCGCCCGGAATCGGTGATCGCGGCGCAGGACCTGAGCACCATCTACGACGCCCCCCTCGCCTATCACGCCGAAGGGCTGGATCAGGCGGTGCTGGATGCGTTCCAGATCAGCCCGGCGCCGAAGCCGGACCTGACCAAGTGGGAAGACGTGTCCGACCGCATCCACAATGTAGACGGTCAAGTGAACGTCGCCATCGTCGGTAAATACACCCAGCTTGAAGACGCCTATAAGTCGATCGCCGAGGCGCTGACCCATGGCGGCATGGCCAACCGGGTGCGCGTCAAGGTGCATTGGGTCGATGCCGAGGTCTTCGACAGTGCCGACGCCGCGCCCCACTTAGAGGGCTTCCACGCCATCCTCGTCCCCGGCGGCTTTGGCGAGCGGGGCACGGAAGGCAAGATCAAGGCGGCGGAGTTCGCGCGCGAGAGGAAGGTGCCGTATCTTGGCATCTGCCTCGGTATGCAAATGGCCGTGATCGAGGCCGCGCGCCATGTGGCGGGGCTGGAGGATGCAGGTTCAGAAGAGTTCGACCACGAGGCCGGGAAAAAGCGGTTCGAACCTGTGGTTTACCACCTGAAAGAATGGGTGCAGGGCAACGAAAAAGTCTCGCGCAAGGTAGGCGACGACAAGGGCGGCACGATGCGGCTGGGGGCCTATGACGCAGTGCTCGAAGCCGGCTCAAAGGTCGCCGATGTCTATAGCACCACCACCATCGACGAGCGCCACCGCCACCGCTATGAGGTCGACATCAAGTACCGAAAACAGTTGGAAAAAGCTGGGCTGTCCTTCTCTGGCATGAGCCCCGATGGCCGCCTGCCCGAGATCGTGGAATGGCCGGACCATCCGTGGTTCATCGGCGTCCAATTCCACCCGGAACTGAAATCGAAGCCGTTCGAACCGCACCCGTTATTCCGGGATTTTGTCCGGGCAGCGAAGGAGAATTCGCGGTTGGTATAGCGCGCCGGGCAAACACCTGACCGGGGGCTGGTGGCCCAACCGTTTTTCAGCGGCGCTTAATAGCAGCCAAGCACATTCCACAGAACTGCTGGACGCGCGGGTGGCAAAACACCAGACCGCGGGACGGTCAGGTGTTCGCCCGGCGCGCTTCGCGCTTGTTCCGGGCGGGTTGGCGCAAAGAGTAACCCTCGTGATGCGCCGCTTGACGGTCTGGGAAGTTTCGCCAAAGTGGTGGGATGCGAAACATAGCCCCTGCGTTATTGATCTTAGCATTGACCGCCTGCTCCGCGCCGCAACTGCCGCGGATCGACCGCGCTCAAGCCATTGAACTCTTGAATTCCGGTCAGGTGGCGAGAATCGGAGTATCCCATTCTGGTTGGACCGGGTTGACCTTAAAGGATGGCAGCACTGTCAACGGGAAAGCCGATCGCATCGGATATCCCGAGGAGCTTTTGTCAAAGTGTTCGGGCTGCCAAAATGTGAGCGTTTGGATCGAATGACAGTTTCGCCATAGCCTTTGATGGGCTAACCCCCGCCTGTACCAAATGCATAGGCAGCACATGCTCTCCTACCAACACGCATATCACGCCGGAAACCTTGCCGACCTGCACAAGCACGCGCTGCTGGCGTGGATGCTGGACTACCTCACCCGCAAGGACAAACCGCTGTCATACATCGAAACCCATGCCGGGCGGGGCCTGTATGATCTGACAGGGCCAGAGGCGCGTAAAACGGGGGAAGCGGCGCAAGGGATTGAGAAACATGGGGATTGGTTCGATGCAAGCCACCCTTATTCGAAGGCCCGCGCCCGGATCGCGACAGAGCAAGGACCAAACATCTATCCCGGCTCCCCCGCCCTCGCCGCTGCTCTGCTGCGCCCCACGGACAGCCTGCATCTGGCAGAGTTGCACCCCGGCGAATATGCGGCGCTGCGTCAGGCTTACCGACACAAAGCCAGGACCTACCAACAGGATGGGTTCGATCTGGCCCATACACTGAGCCCGCCAACCCCGCGCCGGGGGCTGCTGCTGATCGACCCGCCCTATGAGATCAAATCCGACTACACCGACATTCCACGCCACATCGCCAAACTGCACCGCGCGTGGAATGTCGGCGTGATCGCGCTGTGGTATCCGATCCTGACGAACGGGGCGCATGAGCCGATGACGCGGGCGCTGCAATCTGCCCATCCCAGCGCGATGACCCATGAGGTCCGCTTCCCCCCCGCGCGCCCCGGCCACGGGATGATCGGTTCTGGCATGTGGGTGTTGAACCCACCCTTTGGGCTGGTGGATGAGGCCGCGCGCCTGTCAAAACTCTACGCCCGCCTTTAACGCGCCACGCTCCCCCTTCACTTGGCGGAGTAAACTTCGGGGGAGACATCAAAGGCGACTGGGGCGGTCCCCTTTAACTTAGGCTTGTTCCCTTGGGCAGAATCTTGCTTTACTCAAACCATGTTCGAACGTCTCTTTCCCCGCCGCCCGAAAACCCGCAAACCGCCGCCGCAGCCCAATGCCCAACTGGCGCTTGGCGCGTTGTTGGTGCGCGTGGCCCTGTCGGATCAAACCTACCGCGCCAGCGAAGTGGCGGCAATTGACCGGATCCTGTCGGCGACCTTCGGGCTGAAACCGCTGGACGCAGCGAAACTGCGCGCTGCTTGCGAAGACCTCGAAATGCATGGCGCGCATCCCGAAGAATACGCCCAAATCCTGTGCGATGAAGTGCCCTATGCGGACCGCAAAGCGCT
>CAZPXE010000277.1:0-4980 GCA_964590545.1 uncultured Rhodobacterales bacterium
GCATGATCGGATGGCTTTTCCCAACCTCGCGCCTCTCGCAATATGTAACTGGAATGTGCTGAGTTTGAAATGTCGGAAGTGGCCCAGATATGGTCCAAACGCCGGCCTTTATCAGCAACATCCCAGTCGCGGGCGCGGTAGCTCCACCAACTGTAGAGCTGTCCATCGGGTATATCTTGGCGAGTGACGTCAACCCATGAGCCAGCGTCTTGAGTATCCGCAAGGTGCTCAACTTCAATGGGGGTGTGAGAGACAACTTTCAGGAGTTGTTTATGTGACCAAACGTCGTCTTCGCGAGGAGCAATGTTCAGGTCGCCGACGAGGATTGATCGCATCGGTTTGTCCGCATGGAACCAGTCACGCATCTCGGTCAGGTAATCAAGTTTCTGGCCAAACTTTTCGTTCTTCGCGCGGTCCGGCACATCGCCGCCAGCAGGAACGTAGAAATTGTGGATCGTCACACCGTTTTCTAGCCGTCCAGCGATGTGGCGGGCGTGTCCGAGTGACGCGAAATCCTGTGCGCCTGCTTCTTCCATTGGCAGTTTTGACAGGATCGCGACGCCGTTATAGCCCTTTTGTCCGCGCGCGACCATGTGGGTGTAACCTAAGGCATGGAAACCTTCCAAAGGTATTTTATCAACCGGGCTTTTGCATTCTTGCAAGCAAAGAACGTCGGGCGCTTCTTCGGACATCAATTTCTCAACCAACCCCGCCCGCAAACGAACCGAGTTTATGTTCCAGGTGGCGAGGGTGAATGGCATAAGGGAGCTCCGGTTGTTAAGCGCGCGGCCACCCTATTCGTGGCTCTGAGCAGGCACAACAGGTTGTGTGATGCGATGCAGCATCTTCAAGATCCCGTGCAGCAACAAAGGGACGGGACAATAAAATGATTGGCGCAAGTTAGGCCCAGAATCGGGTTGCGCTGTGCACCGAATGAAGGAGCAAAGGTCGGCTTGCCGTCTTACTTCGTCTACGCCACGATTTTCATCCAGCGCAGCGTATTTTCGGTTTGGATTTCGTCTGGATGATATTCAGCACTTATCCAACCATCGTAGCCGGAAGCATCCATCAGATCGAGGAGTGCAGTGAAATCTACCGCACCTTTGCCCGGCGGCACCCGGCCCGGCGCGTCGCCAATTTGTACATGGGCAGCGCGCAGCCCGAAACGGCGCCAGATTTCAAGAGCATCGCCATGGATCATTTGCGCGTGATAGCTGTCATATTGCAGACGCACATTCGGTTTCTTGACCGCATCCAGCACTTTCGCGGCCAGCGGATAGTCGCACAGAAAGTAACCGGGCATGTCTTGCCGGTTCAACGGTTCAATCGTCAGGGTGATGCCTTTGGGTGCTTGCCGCGACGCCCATTTCAGGTTTTCTACGACAGTGTCAAACGCGGCTTGCCCTTCGCCCTCTCCGGTCATGACGTGGATAAACTTGACACCCAACGCCTCTGCATACCGGAACGCCCGGCGCATATCATGTTGGAAGCGGGCCTGCCCGCCAATTGTTGCAGCAAAACCGCGGATGCCGCCCGTATAGTTCGGTGGCGGTGCATTGAGTAAAAGCATGCTCAAACCAGTGCGCAGCATAGCACGCTGTATGTCTCGGACCGCTATGTCGTATGGAAACAGCACTTCAACGGCTTCAAAACCTGAGGATGCAGCTGCATCAAACCTTTCAAGAAACGGTAGTTCTGGCCAAAGTAACGACAAATTCGCTGCGACTTTGCGCATATCAATCTCCCTATGAGTCTTGGGTTATCGGGTGCGCACGGATAGATTGTATAGAGCGGAAGGGTGATCTGGCAAGCATTTCGTTCAGCAATTAAATGTGAGGCAATGTTCGCGGCTTGTTTGTCTCAGTTGAGACCCATCTTGCGGAGAAACAAACTGTTAACGTTACTCTACGTTAACTCTTTGGAAGGTATGATCGCAAAGAACTCCCCCGACGACCAAAGCCCGAACCAGCCTTCGTGATGTGCCCCGATATCAACCAGACGATAGAAACTCTTGCGGTCTATGAGCGCTTCCAGTCCCGCCCGTATGTGGACATAAGGCGAGGGCTCACCAGTCGCTTTGTCACGCTCGACCCTTATCGGGTTTTCGGCGCCAGCGGTGATATGGTCACCCATATTTGTTTCAAACCGAAGTTTCTGGCTCATTTCGCTGTCCGTCGCTTCAAAGTCGACCGCCACGAAAGGCGCGTCATCCACAGTGATTCCCACCTTCTCCACTGGGGTCACAAGAAAATATTTTCCATTTTCCAGCTTCAGAATCGTCGAAAACAGGCGCGCCAGTTCAAACCGCCCAATTGGTGTGCCTTCGTAGAACCATGTACCATCCCGGGCGATACGCATGTCTATGTCACCGCAAAACGGGGGATTCCACAGATGCACAGGCGGCAAGCCGCGCGTGCCCGTGGCCTGTACCGATGCCAAAATGCCCTCCGCCGAGGGCGTCACGGTTTTTTGTGCACTCATGGCGTTTGTCATTCCCTTTCGGCGCGATAGTCTTATCTGAGAACATATAACCATCCGGAAAGGGAAGTCATGAGCGACGCGGAAAACCTTGTGGCCGACATCGAAGCCCTCGGTCACAAGCTGGCCGACGCCAAGGCGTCGATCACCAAACGCTTCATTGGGCAGGAGCGTGTGGTTGAGTTGACGCTGACATCTTTGCTTTGTGGTGGCCATGCCTTGCTGATCGGTTTGCCGGGCCTTGGAAAGACCCGTCTGGTTGAGACGTTGTCCACCGTCATGGGTTTGGATGGAAACCGGGTGCAGTTTACGCCGGACCTGATGCCAGCGGATATTCTCGGCTCGGAAGTTCTCGACACAGATGCCAGTGGCACACGGTCGTTCCGGTTCATTGAAGGTCCAATTTTCTGCCAGCTCCTGATGGCGGATGAAATCAACCGCGCCTCGCCCCGGACCCAGTCCGCATTGTTGCAGGCGATGCAGGAAAAGACTGTAACAGTTGCAGGCGATAACCGTCTCCTTGGGACACCGTTCCATGTGCTCGCGACGCAGAACCCGATTGAACAAGAGGGCACCTATCCACTGCCCGAAGCGCAATTGGACCGCTTTCTTGTGCAAATCGACGTGCCGTACCCGGACCGCGATACCGAGCGTGACATTCTGATCGCGACCACCGGTATGACCGACGAGGCTGCAACCGCCGTCTTTACGGCTGAAGAGTTGATCGCGGCACAGACAGTTTTGCGGCGGATGCCGGTTGGCGAGTCGGTCGTGGAATTGATCCTTGATCTGGTCCGTGCCTTCCGCCCTGGTGATCCTTCCGCCTCGCAACAGGTGCAAGAGACCGTCTCTTGGGGCCCCGGCCCACGTGCTGCGCAGGCGTTTATGCTGGCGGTTCGGGCCAAGGCTTTGCTCGATGGGCGCCTCGCGCCCTCGGTGGAGGATGTGATAGACATGGCACGCCCAGTGCTTAGCCATCGTATGGCGCTTGGCTTTGCGGCGCGCGCGCGCGGTGACAGCCTTGCCGATCTGATTGAGGCTACCGCGACGTCCCTCGCGCGCAGTGAGGCCGCTGCGTGACTCAAACCGCCTTAAACCTGCGCGCGCGCTCTGAAACGGAAGCTGCCAGCTTCCCACCCCTGCTGGCGCGGGCCGAACATCTGGCGGGCGCTGTGCTGCTGGGCGATCACGGGCGGCGGCGCGCTGGGATGGGCGATGACTTTTGGCAATACCGTCCGGCGCAACTTGGCGACAGCCGCCGTATGATCGATCACCGCCGCTCGGCACGCGGCGACACGCAATTCGTGCGCGAGCGCGAGTGGCAGATTGCACAATCGGTATTGATCTGGGTGGATCGCGGCGCGTCAATGCGTTTTGCCAGCGAAAAAGACCTGAACACAAAAGCCGACCGCGCGCGGCTTCTCGGGCTAGCAATGTCGATCCTGTTGATCCGGGGGGGAGAGCGTGTTGGTCTGACCGGAACCTCCCTTCCGCCACGTCGCGGCAACAATCAGATTCTCCGGCTTGCCGAGTTCTTGTCGCAAGACGCTGAAGAGGATTACGCCCCACCCGAACACCGCGCCATGATGCCCCATGCGCGTGCCTTGTTTATATCGGATTTTCTGGGCGGTCTGGACGAGGTCAAGCTGGCGCTTAGTAAAGCTGCGGACCGCGGAGTGACCGGTGTGATGTATCAGGTGCTAGACCCGGCTGAAGAGGCATTCCCGTTTCGCGGGCGCACCGTGTTCGAAAGCATGGGCGGCAGTTTACAGCATGAAACGCTCAAGGCGAATGACCTGCAAGCGCGCTATCTGCAAAGGCTCGCAGCGCGAAAAGCTGAACTTTCGGAGCTATGCGCGCTCGCAGGATGGCGGTTTGAGACGCATCACACCGATAAATCAGCGCAATCCGGATTGCTTTGGTTGTATCGCGCGATGGGGAATGCGGCGTGACCGTGCTTGCCGGTATAGGGTTTGCAGCTCCGTGGCTGTTGCTGTGTTTGGTCGCGCTGCCGATCCTGTGGATCATTTTGCGTGCAGTCCCGCCTGCGCCGATCCGGCGGCGTTTCCCCGGTGTGGCGCTGCTGATGGGCCTTGCAGATGATGAAACGGTTACAGATCGCACCCCTTGGTGGCTGCTTTTGCTGCGGATGTTGGCCGTTGCCGCGATGATCATCGGGCTTGCCGGTCCGATACTGAACCCAAGCGCCGATTCAACAGCAGACGGCGATGCGCCCTTGCTTGTTATTGCCGACGCCAGTTGGGCCGGGGTCCCGTCATGGGAAAAGGCGCGTGAAACTGCCTTGATCAGGTTGGAAAAAGCTGCGGGTCAGGGCCGTTCTGCCGCTCTTTTGGTCCTCAGCGCCCCGGAAGCTGTGGTGTTTCAAACGCCTGCTGACATAGCGGAACGGCTAGCAGCTTTGGAGCCGTCTGCGTGGCAACCAAACAGCAATATGATATCCCAAGTTCTTGCCGAGCTAGAAGCACTGCCCGACTTTGATAC
>CAZPXE010000278.1:0-4961 GCA_964590545.1 uncultured Rhodobacterales bacterium
GTTCTTGTGCTTCCAGCAGGGTTAGACCCACGATGCTTTCCGCTAGTGCTTTAAGATCAGCCATTTTTCTGATGCTTTCCAATTAAGATGTGTTGTTTCCGACGTTTGATTAGGCCGCTTCGGCCTTTTCTTCGATAGTCGACAGAATGCTTGCGATGTTCGAAGCAGGTGCGCCAATTGCGCCAGCGATGTTGGAGGCAGGGGCGCCGATGCAGCCTGCGATGGAAGCAATAAGCTCCTCGCGAGACGGCAGTTTCGACACGGCCTTGACCCCTTCACGGTCCAGCACGTTGCCGTCCATGGCCCCGCCGAGGATGACGAACTTGTCGTTTTCCTTGGCGAAATCCTCGGCCACCTTCGCTGCTGCGACGGGGTCCTCGGAATAGGTCAGAACGGTCATGCCCGTCATGAACTCACCCATCGCTTCGATGGGTTTGCCGTTCAGGGCGATTTTGGCGAGCCTGTTCTTGGCAACGCGAACCGCCGCTTCCACGCCACGGGCGCGGGCACGAAGGTCCTGCATTTCAGCAACTGTCAGGCCGACATAGTGGGATACCACCACGACGCCAGAGCTTTCGAAGATGTGACCGAGTTCGTCGACCACGCTTTCTTTCTGGGCTCTATCCACAGTTCTCTCCAGGTTATGGGACCCCTTGCACGCAAGGCGCCCCGGCTCAGTTTGCACCGGATCACTCCGGCAGTTTTGGTCCGTATTGATAACGGGGCCAGAACCGCCAGAGGCTCAACGGAGCACATCTGGAAGGAAAGCTGTTCCCGTCTCAGGCAGGAATTACTGGCCTATGGGCCAACCCACCGTCTCGGACGAAGATGAGGCCGCAGTCACGAATCGTGAAAGCATCCTCGTGGGGTGCAATAGGGGACAGGGCCAGCTTTGCCAAGACTTTTGTCGGGGCGAACCGCGCGGGCCCATAGCACCCCTGTCGGGCGATCGGGCACGCACCGTGCAGCCATTTGCACAAACGCAAACTCACCTACCCGGTTGCACGCGGCGCAAGGTCGCTCGTTTCACTCTCCTGGATCTCGGCAATCTCGGTCAAAGCATCGCGCAAATAAGTCTTCGAGACGGGTTTGGGCAGAACTGTATGCATGCCAGCCTGCAAGTAACTCTCCACTTGCTCCGGCAAGGTGTTCGCCGTCACACCAAAAATGAACGGCGGCACCCGACCTGCTTTGCGGCGATCCGCACGAATTCGAAGCGTGGCTTCCAACCCATCCATTTCAGGCATTTGCACGTCCATCAACACGACATCAAAACTCTGCTCGGCGCAGGCTCTGACGGCGGCCAAACCCGAAGCCGCTTCATCGGGCACGCAATCAAAGGCCGCCAGGTACTTTCGCAGGATGAACCTGTTGGTTTTGTTGTCATCCACCACCAAGACCCGCAATTGACCTATGGGATCAACACGGTTTTCGCCAGTCTGCACTTCGCAGGCAGCATCAACGGCTTCCGTTTCGGTAAAGGGAACATAAGCCTGAAACGTACTGCCAACGCCCGGTTCGCTTTCCAGCGTCAGATCGCCTCCCATCGCCGCGCATAGATCACGTGAAATAGACAGACCCAGCCCCGTGCCCCCATGCGCGCGCGCCAAGCCGCCACTGGCCTGCCCAAAGGGTTGGAAAATCCGCTCATTGTCGGCGTCCGAAATGCCGATCCCGGAATCGCTGACGCGCACATACAGACCCGCTGGCGCATCCTCAGTGTCTTCGGGCCGGAACACTGCCGTGACTTCAACACCGCCATGTTCTGTGAATTTGATTGCGTTGGATACAAGATTGTTCACGACTTGCTGCAAGCGACGCCCATCGCCATGCAAGCGCGGCATCACTTCACTGTCGAACCAAACCGTTAAACCAAGAGATTTTTCCTGTGCCAAGGGCCGATACAGCCCACGCGCACCGTCCATGATCGTGCTCAGATTAAACGGCACCGATTGAATGGTGAACTCGCCCGCATCCAGTTTGGAATAGTCGAGCACGTCATTGATCGTCGCCAGAAGTACACCACCGGCCTGCTGCAAAACTGTCACGTATTCGCGTTGTTCTTCATCCAGCTTCGTGGCCGCCAGCAGCGATGCAGTGCCGATCAAACCGTTCAACGGTGTGCGGATTTCGTGACTTACATTGGCAAAAAAGCGCGCCTTGGCTTCGCCCGCGTGGGCGGCTTCTAGCCGCAATTCAGTTTCCCTGGCCTGGCCGCGGCCTGCAAACCAAATCTCGGCAAAAACATACAACATCAACACCAAAACAAGAATGAAGATGCCGGTTTGAACGTAGTGGCCGCGCGGCTCGTGCGACAACATCAACGTGATATCGTCCACGGACTGGCGCGTGCCGAAATTCTTGATCCAATTCTGCCGCAACACACGGGCCATGCCTCGCAATTCTCCTGCCAGCGCCAAAAGCTGCGCCTCAGTCAGGGGCAGGTCACTATAAATCAACGGCTCCGTCTCAATCAAAAATACATCAAATGCGCTAACCGCTTCGGCAAACCCCTCCACATATTTGAAGTTCTCACGGCGGATAATCCGCGAGCGGCTCCACATCACATCGAAAGCGACCTGAGTTTCCTCAAGATGCTCCGGATCACTGATTTGATGGACAAGCTCGGTGGCAAGGAGCTGCGCTGAGTTGTTCAGCTCGCTCACCCCCCAAAGCATCATGTTGACCCGGCGCACAAAGGATGCGTCTTTTTCAGCTTCCTGCTGCACGTATACTGTAAAGACCGTGCCCAATGCGACAACTGCCGATAAAGCCAGAAGGGCACGTAACGCCCTCGCATTTTCGCGCAGCCGCGACATCAATCAGGCCCGACTACTCGACCGTGATCGACGACAATTGCCAGATCGAATGCGAGATATGCCGCGGACCGACATCCGCCTCGGTGGCCGCGGGGTAGATCACCCAGATAGGCCCCCGGTCTCGTACACGCATGGGCTTGCCGTTCTGATCCATCGCCAGAATGATCTCATGCTCGTTCAGATCCGACACCGGAATTTCAATCGTGTAATCATCCAGCGCGGTCGCATGCAGCGTGCCGCTATTCACACCAAGTGTGTCCATCATCGACGCCAATGTCGGCCCCGAGAACGTCTGCATCCCTTCGGTGTAATGGGTATAGGTTTCGATGGTGCGCCAATCGAGACCTTCCATCATCTCGCGGTCGAACAGGGCCGCATCCCCGTCATTGGTGACTTTGATGGCCCCAGACACCGTCAACAAAATCCGGCCCACGGGTGACGCCATATTCGCCGCAAATGACGGCGCAGCGGCGACAGCACCCATCAGGGCCAGGAAAATACGTCTAGAAAACATGCTAAAGCTCCGAAGATAGCCCACTCAACGGAGCCCAACTCGCATACCAAACCTAAGATTGAATAAACGAAAAAGGGCGCTCACCGGATGGGAGCGCCCTTTCAACAGGTTTATGCGAGCAAATTTACTCAGAAACGGCGCTATCCACGTCGATGGACACGCCCGGACCCATGGTCGAGCTGATCGCGATTTTCTTCATATAGGTGCCTTTTGCGCCCGACGGACGCGCCTTGGCGACCGCACCGACAAAGGCGCGCACGTTTTCGATCAGTTTGGCTTCGTCAAAGGACGCTTTGCCAACGCCTGCGTGCACAACGCCAGCTTTCTCGGCCTTGAACTGAACCTCACCGCCCTTGGCGTTCTTGACCGCATCGGCCACGTCCATGGTCACGGTGCCGACCTTGGGGTTCGGCATCAGGTTCCGGGGACCCAGCACCTTACCCAGACGGCCAACGATGGGCATCATGTCCGGGGTCGCGATGCAGCGATCAAATTCGATCGTGCCGCCTTGGATGGTTTCCATCAGGTCCTCGGCGCCGACGATATCCGCACCCGCCGCTTGGGCTTCTTCGGCTTTCGGGCCGCGTGCGAACACAGCAACGCGCACGGTTTTGCCGGTGCCGTTGGGCAGGCCGACCACACCGCGAACCATCTGGTCTGCGTGGCGCGGGTCAATCCCGAGGTTCATGGAGATTTCAACGGTTTCATCGAACTTCGCGCCGGCATTGCCTTTGACGAGAGCAACCGCCTCTTCAACGGTCAGGTTCGATTTGCCCGCAAAGGCGTCGCGCGCGGCGCGGGTGCGTTTTCCAAGCTTTGCCATCTTACTTCACCTCGATGCCCATAGAACGGGCCGAGCCCAGGATGATCTGCATTGCGCCGTCGATATCGTTGGCGTTCAGATCTTTCATCTTCGCTTCCGCAATCTCGCGCACTTGTGCGGGGGTCACAGAGCCGACGGTTTCACGGGACGGGTTGTTCGCACCGGATTTCACCTTGGCGGCCTTCTTCAGGTAATAGGACGCGGGCGGCGTCTTGATGTCCATCGCAAAGGACTTGTCCTGATAGTAGGTGATCACGGTTGGGCACGGCGCGCCGGGCTCCATGTCTGCGGTCTTGGCGTTGAACGCCTTGCAGAATTCCATGATGTTGATGCCGCGCTGACCCAGCGCCGGACCAACCGGCGGAGAGGGGTTTGCCTGTCCGGCAGGCACCTGCAATTTCATGGTGCCAGCAAGTTTCTTGGCCATATCGCCAATTCCTTTTTGTTAACTCCAGCGCCGAACGCGTTCGGGCGGATATGTTAATGTGGTGCGGTCTGGACCTCGCGTGGCCCGCGCCTCCCACAGGGGAATCGCCCCAAAGCTGAGGCAATGGGGGCTGATAATGCGCGCCCGCGCGTTTGGCAAGCCTCAGAACAGGTCCAAGACGCCCTGCCCCATCAACCGTGTCTGAAACCACAAAACCGACGGATAGGCCGCGATCCAGACCCAAAAGAACCGGTTCAGCCCAAAGCACACCGCATTGGCCAGATGAAACCCGGCCATAACGCACAGCATCAAGGCCAGCGCCGCCGGATGCAGCAAAGCCAGCGGAAACAGACACTCAAACCCGATCACAGCCCATGA
>CAZPXE010000279.1:0-4949 GCA_964590545.1 uncultured Rhodobacterales bacterium
AGGCCGGTGAAGACATAGTTGCCGTCGGCATCCGTCACTGCTGTGTCGCCGTTGGACAGGGTTACTGTCACGCCTTCAACACCACCTTCGGACCCGTTCTGCGTGGAGCTATCGTCCTCGTCACAGAACACAGTGCCGCGGATTTCCGCTGTGCCGGGGTCCTTGATCCCTGCATCCACGTCTGTGGTTTCCTCGCCAACCACCACAGACACAAGCGCTGTCGCGCCTGTTCCTGCATCTTCGACGTCGCTGTCGGTTGCTTCGTCGCCACCTTGGTTGGGGGCGGAGAAGACCTTGCCAGCTTGGCTGGGGATTGTGTCCGGATCTTGGAAGACCACTTGGTAGTCGCCCACATCAACATTGTCGAAGCGGTATTCGCCGTCAGTTCCAGTCGTGGTACGCGCCACTTCCGTGCCAGTTGCGTCCAGAAGGATCACAAGTGCGCCAGCAACGCCGACATCGCCTGTGCTTTCGGTATCGTCGCTGTCCACATCGCAGAAGTAGCGACCAGACAGAGACCCGGTATCTTTTTCGCACACGCCAAGGTCGATATCGGCCACACCGTCTTCGGTGACGGTAACAACGCCGGACATGCCATTGGCATCCACATCGCTGTCGACGTCGTCATTGCCGTTGCCATTCACGTCCTGGATCGTGAACTCGGTCCCGTCCGGGGCCACGCCCATGATTTTGTAATCACCAACCGGGATGTCGTTGAAGGCATAGTTGCCGTCGGCATCGGTGGTCGTTGTGTCCAGAACGTCGCCAGTTGCGGCGTCGATCAGTTTGATTGTGACGCCTTCCTTGACGGGCTCAACCGCAGGCTGTTCCACATCCGCAACGATCTTCAGGTTGTCGACACCCCAGCTTTCGTCATGGGCATTCTGGTTCAGGTGGCTGTCGAAGCCGATCGTCAGATGCTCTGGCGGGTTGTCGATGGTGATGGTGAAGGTGTGCTTGTTGTCGTTGCTGAACCAATGTTCGTGGCCATTGTTGCCAGTGGCACCAAGATCGACGGACGCCGCTTTATGCACAGTGATCCCGTTGCCCGCATCGAAGGAGTATTCGCCTTCATCGTCGCCCCATGAGAAGCTGCCAAGGTTCACATATTGGCCGTTGATGACGACCTTGAACGCCTCGTGATCCCAACTGTCGACTTCGAGGAAATCGAACATCACCGTCACACTTTCGGCACCGGCGGGTACGTCAAAGGTTTTCTTGGTGTCGATGCCGTGCTTATAACCATGCGCGCCCAGATAATCGCCTTCGGCATAGTGACCGGTCTGGTTGTTGGACCAACCCTGCGCACCGCCTTCGAAATCTTCGTTTGCGACAACGACTTCTGCGCTTTCAGTCGCATGGACCATCCGGTCCTGACCTTCCAGTTCCAGCTTGTCAAAGCGGACATATTCGCCGCCGTCGCCATCCACCCAGATCGAAATGTCATCGCCCTGGTTGATCTGCACGCCTTCAATGACAAATTCCGAGAACGGGCCGTGGTTGCTGCCAGCGCCGTCGGTGTCGCGGTCCAGCGTGATTGTATCAACCACATGACCGTTGACCTTCACCATGATGCTAGACTGGCCGTCATTCTCATCCTGGAAGAAGAACTTCATGTCATAGACGCCGCTTTCGCCGTGGAAGTCGACGCTGGCATCGGCATTGCCGCCAGCATGGTTCAGCTTCTCGAACGCGCCACCCGAAGCAGCATGCGAATGAACCGTGTGATAGCCGCTCTCGGCCCAATGCTCAGCTTCCAGAGTGTAGTCGAGGCCGTCTTCGAGTACGAATGTCTTCTGCAGACCGTCGCAATCCGTGTCACAGAACACGGTCCCGGCGATCGAGCCGGTGGGCTCTGGCTTCACGCCAGCGTCGATATTGGAGATGTGCTCGCCTGACGACACGTGGATCGTGTCCGTCAAGCCGTTTGCGGCTGCGTCGCTGTCTTCGCCTGAGCTGCCGACATCCTTTTGCACAAACTCAGTGCCATCGGGGTTGTAGAACTTAACGCGGTAGTCACCCTCCGCGACGTCATCGAACTTGTAGCGGCCGTAATGGTCCGTGGTGGCTGTCGCCACGACATCGCCATTGGCGTCGATCAACTCAACCGTCGCGCCATCAACGCCTTCTTCCCAGCTGTGTGTGTCGCTGTTCCATTCGGTGTTGTCGCAGTCGTCGTCATTAAACAGGCGGCCTTCAATGGAGCCGAGCGCCGGAACTTTCTCGCCTGCGTCGAGGCATTTGAAGTCAATCCAGTTGGACGTGACGTTGCAGGCGTTACCAACGGTGAGCTCAGCGCCTTCTGGTGGCACGGAGTAGCCATAACCGGTGAAGAACGCGAAATAGTCGTCGTCGGAATGCTCTTGCTCGATCTCGATCAGAACATACCAGTTGCCGTGCTGGTCGCAGACCCAGTGATACGATTCAGCGTAAATCTGGCCGCCATTGCCAGCCTCTTGCCCGTCCGTCTCGATAGAAGCGTGCTGGCCGTAGTGGTCATCGGCTTTGTCGTTGCGGCAGCTGTCGCCGGAAAGAAAGCTGTCATTGTCCGAAACAGTGATGCAGGTGTCTGCCGTTGACGGCATGGTGAACGTGTCGCCGCAGCCTAGACTGCTGCCATTGTTCCCTTGCGAAAGCAGGGACTGCTCAGAGAAAGCAGTAAATTCATAAGTTGTCATAGTCACAGTTCATTACTCCACTACATCACCCGAATCCTTCGGGCACGTTCGTTAAATGCGGGCAGACGTCCGATGCGCGAAAAGAAATGCGCAACCAAGGCACTTAGGCCTGTCGCACAGCATTTTCTTGCGCATCACAAGATACGGCTATTGATCAGCAGCAACTTGACGTTGAGACGCCACTACCCCGTTGGCTTCCCCACCATTTCGATGACTTTTATTTTCCCTGAATTCGCCCCAATTGTGAAGGAATTTGTCACCACCGACGAAAAGTCGGGTAAAGGGCTGAAAAATAAAGAGATTGCCTTGACACAATTGCGAAACGCTCAGTTCGACCCACCTATCAATGGTTGAACCTGTGTGAAAAATGGCGCGGCGGGTTCCTTAACAGATCGTAAAAATTCGAATCACACCAGGACAGATGAGCGAAGAATTTCTATTAAAAGTAATAGGTTGTAGGAAGTCTCGTTCGTTTACGTATCGTCAACAATAGCCCAAAAATCGGGCTTTTGGAGACGAAACGAATCCGATTGCTGATAGGTTGATCGCCTGCTACCCACCCGTATACAACCGCGCGTATCAAGCGATTTATAAATACGGGTAAATAACGTGCAATTGCCGTTTCCAGAATCGAAACAATCGAATTGGTTTGGCCTGATTTCGGTCATTTTGGTGCTAATTGCGGAATTGGCACTTATCCATGTTTCACGTCATGCAATTGGCATCGAATGCGACACGCGCAGCTTTGGCTTCTGCGATGTGGCCCGCAACGTGCTCTTGGCGAGTTACGGACTGGTTGGTGCTCTGGTTCTTCTGGCCCTGTATGACTTGGACGCGATCACTGATCTTGTGTCGGATGCAGGCTTGTCGCTGTCCGGCGTTGCGATGAACGTGATCGGATTGGTTGGCCTGTTCATCACGCTGCCCTTCGTTCAGGCGGACCTGACTGGCATGCAGACAGCCCTTATGGCCGGGGTTTGGGTCATCTCCATTTGCCTTGTGGCGGCTGGGGTCGCCCGGATGCTCGCCCCATGGACGTTATGGCGGGCCTTTGGCAGGCGGCTGGGCCTTGTTGCTGCGCTTGTGGCGATTGCAGGGGCCGCTGCTCCGTTTCTGGCGCTGCGGTTGCGCGACTTTATGGAGAAGGATTTCCTGACCGATGCCACCTTCAACGTGGCAATCTATGTGCTGCAATCGATAGGCTCTCCGATTGAAATCCGGCCGGGAACGAAAATCATCGGCGCGGGGGATTTCTTTGTAAATGTGGCGCCAGCCTGTTCCGGGGTCGAAGGGTTGGTCCTGACAACGGTGTTTGCGTCCATCTATATGGCGCTGTTCTATAAAGATCTGAAGTTTCCGAATGTTCTGGTGCTGCTACCGATCGCCCTTGTCCTCAGTTGGACGCTGAATATCGTGCGCATCACCGTGCTGTTTCAGTTTGGCATCTCTGGCTTTGCCGGATTGGCACTCGGCGCGTTCCACAGCCATGCGGGCTGGCTGATGTTCACCCTCCTGTCACTGGGGATCGTCCTGGCGGCGCATTACGTGCCGTTCTTCCGCGAGACCCCGGGCGAGGAAGCGCCTGCGCAGCCCGTGGTGCCATTCTTCTCCGACCCCGTTGTGGCGCAGATTTTCCCGTTCGCGATCTTTATGGCCTCTGCCCTGCTGGCTTCGACCTTTTCGGAAACGCCCGCACTCGTGTATCCACTGCGCGTTCTGGCCATGGGCGCGGCGCTGCTGGCCTTCCTGCCTTACCTGCGCACGCTCCCGTGGCGGATTGATCCGCTCTCCCTCGGCGCAGGCGTTGCAATCGCCGGGCTCTGGATCGCTACCAGCACGGATACCGGGGCCACACCGCCCTTTGCCGAGTTGGGGCTGGGCCTGACCGTGATCTGGATCATCGCCCGCTGCGTTGGCACCTCGATCTGCGTGCCGATCATCGAAGAGTTGTTCTTCCGTGGCTACCTGATGCGCCTGATCTCACCCGATTTTGCAGTGCGCTGGCGATTGGGCCTAAGCGTGTTGATCACCTCCGGCCTCTTCGCCTTGCTCCATGACCGCTGGATCGAAGCAGGCATAGCCGGGGTGATCTTCGCCCTGCTGGCCGCGCGCAGCCGGAACATCACCGACGCCATCATCTCTCACGCGCTCGCCAACGCCCTGATTGCCATCTGGGCGCTGAGCACGGGTAGTTGGGATATGATTTAGGCCCGCTGCGCCTCACCAAATCTCTTTATACAGCGCCACAATCTGCGCCGCATCCGGCACGCG
>CAZPXE010000280.1:0-4949 GCA_964590545.1 uncultured Rhodobacterales bacterium
GGCGGGGATTGAATTCTATCTTGACGATGTGTGCGAGATTTTCCGCGACACGCCCTATTTCGTCGATCTGAAGCCGGGCGGTCAGTATGTGGCCAAGGACCTGTATGAAGCGGGCGGCATTTATGTGGTGATGAAAGAGTTGCGCAAGGCGGGGCTGATCCACGAAGATTGCATGACCGCGACGGGTTATTCGATTGGCGAAGAACTCGACAAAGTGAGCCTCGAAGCTGACGGGAAGGTCATCTACTCGATCGAAAACCCGATCACCAAGACGGGCGGCGTTGTGGGGCTGAAGGGCAACCTTGCCCCTGAAGGTGCCATCGTGAAGGTCGCCGGGATGGAAGCGCAGCACCAGATGTTCACCGGCCCGGCGCGCATTTTCGAGTGTGAGCAAGATGCATTCGATGCGGTGCAAAACCGTACTTATGAAGAAGGCGATGTGTTCGTGATCCGCAACGAAGGCCCTGCGGGTGGCCCCGGCATGCGCGAAATGCTGGCGACCACGGCGGCGCTGTCCGGTCAGGGCATGGGCAAGAAGGTGGCGCTGATCACCGATGGCCGTTTCTCTGGCGCGACGCGGGGCTTTTGCATTGGCCATGTTGGGCCGGAAGCAGCGCATGGCGGGCCAATTGCCTTGCTAAAGGCTGGCGATGTGATCACTATCAACGCCATTGAAGGCACGATTAATGTCGATCTGTCAGACGAAGAGCTGGCAGCGCGCAAAGAGGCTTGGGCAGGCCCGCGTGAAACGATCTATGCGTCTGGCGCGCTGTGGAAATATTCGCAGCTTGTCGGCGAAACGTACAAAGGTGCGGTCACGCATCCCGGGGGACAGGCCGAGAAGCATGAGTATATGGATCTGTAGCAGGTCTGGTTTCGCGATCACTTTGGCACTGGCCCTGTCCGCCTGTTCCGGCGGGGAGGGTCTTGGATTTCTGGGCGGCTCGGACGAGGCGGCTGAGGCGGCGGAAACGCGCCCCAATGTCGCGCTGCTGAGTGCGCAGATGGGGCGCGGAGCGATCACGCTGACGCCGCCGGATGGGTTTTGCATCGACAAGCGCGAGCTGCGTCAGGATTTTGCGGTGCTGGCGCGTTGTGACTCGCTGGGTGGCCGGGGCGGTGCGCAGGATGCGCCGCTGGGGCTGATTACCGTTGCCGTGGCCGAGAAAGTCGATGCGTTGGATGCGCAAAGCGCAGCCCCGAGCCTTGCGCCAGAGGGAAGTGCGGTTCTGTCCTCGGACACCATCGATGGCTTGGCGGTGCTGCATCTGAGTGGTGACACCCCGGATGGGACCGATGACAAGCATTGGCGCGGGCTGGTGCAAATTGGCGGGCAGGTGTTGTCGCTGGGCGCATACGGGCCGGACGGCGGGCGGCTGGCGGAGAGCGATGGCGGCGCGTTGCTGGCAGTGCTGGCGCAGCGCACGCATGATGCCTCGGTGGCGGCTGCTGTGGCGCGCGATCCGGTGGCGACAGGGGAAACAGAGCGCCGCGGCGGGTTGTTGTCGGGTTTATTTGATCGAAAGACCTAAGCGCGATACTCTGTGAAAAGCAGGCAAGGAGCAGCGCGCAATATGGCGTCATCAGGCGGAATTCTGTCCCGGATCACCCGGTCGCGGGACGTTGAGCGGTGGCGCAACACGGCTGCGGACGCGCAAGAGGTTAATCTGGACAGTTTGCGCGCGTCGCGCGATGCGGCGCGGGCTTTGCGCGGGCATTTGGACACGGTCCTGCATGCCGCGTCTGAGCGTCTTGCCCTGCCTCAGAATGTCTGGAGCAACTTTGCCAAACCGACAGGGTCTGATTGGGCCTGGCGACCGGATATCTGGCGCGGGCCGCTTGGCGTGTCGGGGGTGGCTCCGGTGCAGGCAGGCACGTCCGTGGGGCATGATGTGACGCTGTTCCATGATTGCCCGCGCGCCGAGATCACGGCACGTCATCACAGCAACTTGCGCGAAAGCGATCTGGCCCCCTACGGGCTGGTGATTGATGTGCTGGGCTTTGACGGGGGCTTCTTTTCGGCGGTGATTGATTTGCCGCCGGACGCGGTCGCGGGGCTGAAGCGCGCGCATATCCTTCAGATTGATGCGGTTATTGAGTTTGAGGTTCCGCTGGAAGTGTTCGCGCGGCTGAATGTGCAACACGGGCCGAACACGGAACAAGTCCCGCAGGAAATGCATATGGACGGGTCCAATGGATCGGTTGCGTTTGATCTGGCTTATTCGAACCTGAACGAGAAGCGGGTTGAGAAGGCGTGGGTCGATCTGATCTTTGAAAATCCCCGGATGAACCGGATTGATCTGCGTGATGTGACGCTGTCGCGGCGTTTGCGGGCGTCGTTATGAGGGATTGGGCATGAGCGATTTGACCCTGACAGACCTGACCATTCGGCGCGGTGTGATCCTTGCCCGGCTGAGCGGGTCGCCGCATCCACCAAGTGTAGCTCTGGTGCTGGAGGGCACGGCTTTGGCGGTTGCAAAGGTGAGCGCGGATGGGGCGGATTGGCATCTGTCCGCGCCGTTGCCGATGGATATGCTAAGCGACGGTGCGCGCGCGCTTGCGCTGGTGGATCAAGACGCCGATCAGGTATTGGCGAGCGTGTCGGTGAGTTTGGGCGAAGCCTATGCCAACGACCTGCGCGCCGAGGTTGAGATTTTGCGCGCAGAGTTGGAGTTGCTCAAGAAGGCAGTTCGTCGGCAAAGCCGTAGCTTAGATTGAAAAACATACGTTCGCGTATGTTTTCCCTACGCATAGCGACTGTTTGATCCATTGAGTTCGGATTGGTCTTGGGAAGATAAAGGCCGCAAGAACCTGCGATCTTGAATCCAGTTGTTTGGATACGCGTGCGTATGTTCTGGTTAGCATGCGGCTTTGGACAGACGGCCGATTTACAAACCCAGAAGTTCGCAAGTCAGCGACGCTCGCTAAGTTTCTGGAGCGTTAGCTCAGCCCTGCGATCAGCCCAAGGGGCGGCGGTGTTTCCGACACATAGTCAGACGGGGGCGTATGGTGTACGGCGGTAAGGCGCTTAAACTCATACCGCATTTCGCTTGTCTCTTCACTGCTGGCGATGATCAGGCATTGGAAGAGTTGCGAGGGGCCATCATAGATATCGACATAGCCGCGCAATTGCGGGGCATCCTCGATCGCGACAGAAAAGCCAGTGTCCCAAAGGCGCAGCACGCGAACGTAGCCATCAGCCGTTTCGAGCCGCAGTTTTGACGCGCGTTTCAGTCGCTTGACCCGCGCAGCATCAAGTCCTCTCTGGACAGCATCTGGCACATAGGTCGACATGACAACACTCCTTCACCTTGCAGCATCAGATGCCACGAAGCCGCTGAATTTCAAGTTAAGTTTTGATGACATCGTGTTTTCTTTAGGGAAATTTTGAATTGTTTTTGCGGACTGTGCGCTTACGCAGACAGTTTGCGCGTTTAAAGTGTTCGCCGGGGCGGGGAACTCGCCTTATCTGACCATTAGACCCTGTGAGAAAAGGAATCAGCAATGGGACTTTTGGTGGATGGCGTGTGGCATGACCAGTGGTATGACACCAAGTCGAGCGGCGGCGCGTTTGAGCGCTCGGCTGCGAAGTTCCGCAACTGGGTGACAGCAGAAAACCATACGGATACGGATGGAGAAATCTGGTTCGCGCCACAGAGTGGGCGGTATCATCTGTATGTGTCCTATGCCTGTCCTTGGGCGCATCGGACGTTGATCTTTCGCGCGCTTAAGGGCCTGAACGAACATATTACTGTCGATGTGGTGCACCCGGATATGCTGTCGGATGGGTGGACCTTCGAGACTGACGACAAGGGCGCGCGCGGCGACAGTCTGTTCGGCTCTGGCTACGCGCGCGATATCTATACGCAGGCTGATCCGAAATTCTCGGGCCGGGTGACAGTGCCGATCCTGTGGGACAAGCACGAGGGCACGATTGTCAGCAATGAGAGTTCCGAGATCATTCGTATGTTCAATTCAGCCTTCGACGGGCTGACCGGGAACAGTGACGATTATTGGCCTGAGGAGATGCGGGACGAGATCGAGGCGGTGAACACGCGCATCTATGACACGTTCAACAACGGCGTCTATCGCTGCGGTTTTGCGACCACGCAGGAAGCCTACGACGCCGCTGTTTCCCCGTTATTCGACACGCTGGACTGGCTAGAGGCGCGTTTGGCGCAGACCCGTTACCTTATGGGGGACCGGGTGACGGAGGCGGATTGGCGGCTGTTCCCCACGCTGATCCGGTTCGATGCGGTCTATCACCTGCACTTCAAGTGCAACCGCAAGCGGATCGTGGATTATCCGAACCTGTGGGCCTATACGCGCGAGCTTTATCAATGGCCGGGCGTGGCTGAGACGGTGAATTTCGATCATATCGTGCGGCATTATCATTATAGCCACGAGAGCATTAACCCGCATCGTATCATCCCGATAAACCCTGTTCTTGATCTGAAGGAGCCGCATGGGCGGAATTAACTATTTCAAGCATGAAATTTTATACTTGAAATAAATCTCGACCTGCGAAACACTCCCTGCAAATTGCAGTGGAGACTCAGGTCTATGAAGATTGCGTGTCTTGGTGGCGGCCCGGCAGGGCTCTACTTTGCGATATCTATGAAGCTGCGCGACCCGGCCCATGAGGTTGTGGTGATCGAGCGGAACCGCCCGAATGATACGTTCGGATGGGGTGTGGTTCTGTCGGATGAGACGCTGGATAATCTCGCCGCGAATGACCCGGTGAGTGCCGAGGCGATCCGCGCGCATTTCGCCTATTGGGACGATATTGCCCTGCATTATAAGGGCGAGCGGTTGGTGTCTTCCGGTCACGGGTTCTGCGGGATCGGGCGCAAGCAATTGCTGATCCTGCTGCAAGCGCGGGCGCGGGAGTTGGGCGTCGAGTTGCGGTTTGAGACTGAGGTGGAGAGCGCCGAGAGCTATCGCCACGA
>CAZPXE010000281.1:0-4948 GCA_964590545.1 uncultured Rhodobacterales bacterium
ACAGAAAATCCAAAACCGCAGCCGAAAACGCTTCGGGCTGTTCTTCCTGCACTGCGTGGCCGCAGGGCAGGGCGCGGCCACGTACATCTTCCGCCTTCTCTCGCCAAGTGGCGGCCACATCATAAAGTTGCCCAACCGTGCCATGCGCGCCCCAGATCGCCAGCAGCGGGGCGCTCACCTGCCGCGCTGCATCCTCGGCGTCATGTGTCAGATCAATTGTGGCTGCCGCGCGATAGTCCTCGCAAATCGCATGGATGCGCGCGGGCTGGGCGTAGCAGCGCAGATATTCGGCGATGATCTGCTCACTCACGGCCCCCTCGGTTTGCACTTGGCCCGAGATATGGCGGCGCAGGAAAAACTCGGGGTCTGCGCTGATCATGCGTTCGGGCAGGGGGGCGGGCTGGATCAGGAAGAACCACCAGAAGTACCGCCGCGCGAATTCTGCGTCTGTTTGCCCGTACATTGTGGCGGTCGGGGCGATGTCGACCACGCACAGGCCCGTCACCGCCTCTGGGTGATCCAGCGCCAAACGGTGCGCCACGCGCCCGCCCCGGTCATGACCGATCACAGCGAAGCGGTCCTCGCCAAGCGCGCGCATCAGCTCCACCGCATCGCGCGCCATCTCGCGCTTGGAATAGGGGGCATGGTCCGGCGCGCTGGGCGGCGCGTCGCTGTCACCATAGCCGCGCAGGTCAGGGGCGATGACGCGATATCCCGACGCCACCAAAACTGGGGCCACTTTGCGCCAGACCACATGAGTTTGCGGGTGGCCGTGCAGAAGCAGAACCGCGGGTCCATCGCCCGCCAGCGCCACATTCAGGGTGATCCCGTTGGCGGCAATGCGCTGCAAAGTGAACCCATCAAGGAAAGGAGAAGCCGTCATACGCGCTACGCTATGCGCCCCCCGTTCCCTTGACCAGCCTGCGTTGATACTATCGCCCCTATGAATGCGCTCGACCAAGACCCGCACAAGACCCCGCAATTCCGCGAAAAGGCGCTGGAGGCCGCGATTGGCCGTCAGGTCCGACTGTTGCGGCGCAAGAAGGGCTGGACCATCGCGCAGCTCGCGGCCGAGATGAATGTCAGTGAAGGCATGGTGTCCAAGATCGAGAATGGTCAGGTCTCGCCATCCCTATCGATGCTGCAAGTGCTCTCGCATTCGCTTTCGGTGCCGCTGACGACCTTCTTTCAGGGCTTCGAGGAAGCGCGCCCGGTGATGCATGTCAAAGCGGGCGAAGGCGTCGAAGCGGCGCGGGCCGGGACGCGGGCGGGGCATCACTATACTTTGCTCGGCCATCTTGGCGCGCAGTCCAGTGCGGTGATGGTGGAGCCGTACCTGATCACGCTGACCGAAACCTCAGACACGTTCGAGACGTTCCAACATGAGGGGATGGAGTTTCTATACATGCTCGAAGGCGCAATCACCTATCGCCATGGCGAGCGGCTGTTTGCACTGGAGCCGGGCGATAGCCTGTTCTTTGACGCCGATGCGCCGCATGGGCCAGAGGCGCTGCGCGCCCTGCCTGCCCGCTATTTGTCCATCATCTGTTACGCGCAGGAATGATCGCTGCGGAATAGTTCCGGGCAGGAATGAAATGTTCCGCGTGGTATTATTTTGCGTAGACATTCCGCGCCCCTTTCCTACCTTCCCCGCAAAGCAAAGGGGATGCGCATGTGTGGAATCGTTGGCCTGTTCCTGAAGGACAAGGCGTTGCAGCCGGAACTGGGCGCGCTGCTGACGGATATGCTTGTGACCATGTCCGACCGTGGCCCGGATAGCGCCGGGATCGCCGTGTATCGCGACGATGCGCCCGCGCAGGTCAAGGTGACGGTGCAATCCGCTGACCCGCAGAGCGATTTCGACGGGCTGGCCAAGGCGCTGGGCGTGGACGTGCGGGTGATCGACACACACGCCATTCTGACCCTTCCCGAAGCCAATCTCGCCGAACTCGAAGCGAAGATCGCCGAGAACCATCCCGGCCTGCGTGTCATGTCGCGCGGCGCGGCGATTGAGATCTATAAGGAGGTCGGCCTGCCGCAAACCGTTGCGGATCGCTTTGATATCCCACAGCTTTCTGGCAGTCACGGCATCGGCCACACGCGCATGGCGACCGAAAGCGCGGTGACGACGTTGGGCGCGCACCCTTTCTCGACGGGGGCGGATCAGTGTCTTGTTCACAATGGCTCGCTGTCGAACCACAACCGCCTGCGGCGCGAACTGGCCCGCAAAGGCACACATGTGCAGACCGAGAATGACACCGAGGTTGCCGCCGCCTATCTGACGCACCGGATGGGGCAGGGGGATGATCTGGGGCAGGCTTTGGAAGCCGGGCTAGAAGACCTCGACGGGTTTTATACCTTTCTCGTCGGCACCCGCGATGGGTTCGGCGTGCTGCGCGACCCGATAGCCTGCAAACCTGCGGTGCTGGCCGAGACAGACCAATACGTCGCCTTTGGCTCGGAATACCGCGCGCTGGTGAACCTGCCCGGCATCGAGGCCGCGAAGGTCTGGGAACCTGAACCTGCAACCGTTTATTTCTGGAGCCACTGATGCAGCAGCTTGATCTGGCCACGCTCTCCCTGCGCGAGGTGAACGCCGCGTTGCAGGGCCAAGCCGAGCACACCAACCAAACCGCGTGGGAAATCCTGAACCCCCGTGGTGCCCATGCCATAGCCTGCGGGCTGGACGGCGAGATTGACGTGACGGTCAAAGGCTCCACCGGATACTACTGCGCGGGGATGAACAAACACGCGACCGTGCGGGTGGATGGCTCCGCCGGGCCGGGCGTGTGCGAAAACATGATGTCCGGCAAAGTGGTGATCGACGGCGATGCCAGCCAATATGCGGGCGCGACGGGCCATGGCGGGCTGTTGGTGATCAAGGGCAATGCATCGAGCCGCTGCGGCATTTCGATGAAAGGCATCAACATCGTCGTCCACGGCAGTATCGGCCATATGTGCGCCTTCATGGCCCAATCCGGCACGCTTGTTGTGTGCGGTGATGCCGGGGACGCGCTGGGCGACAGCATTTATGAGGCGCAACTTTTCGTGCGCGGCTCGGTCAAATCGCTGGGTGCCGATTGTATTGAGAAAGAGATGCGGCCTGAACACCTCGCTCACCTCACCGAGTTGCTCGCGCAGGCCGAGAGTGATGCGGATCCTTCGGAGTTCAAACGCTATGGCTCGGCCCGCCAGCTTTATAACTTCGATATCGACAATGCGGGGGCCTATTGATGGACCAGACACCCAAGACGCATCCGGTCAAGCCGTGGACCTTTGACGACTACACCACATCCTACATCCGCCGGGCGGCGGCCACGGGTATTTACGACATTCGCGGGGGAGGCTCGAAACGGCGCGTGCCGCATTTCGACGATCTGCTGTTTCTGGGCGCATCCATGTCCCGCTATCCGCTGGAAGGCTACCGCGAGGCGTGCGGCACGGGCGTGACCCTTGGTACCCGCTTTGCCGAAAACCCCATCGAACTTGATATCCCCATCACCATCGCGGGCATGAGTTTCGGGGCACTCTCCGGTCAGGCCAAAGAGGCGTTGGGGCGCGGGGCTTCGGCTGCCGGGACGTCGACCACCACCGGCGATGGCGGCATGACGCCGGAGGAGCGCGGGCATTCGAGCAAGCTGGTCTATCAATACCTGCCGTCGCGCTATGGGATGAACCCGGATGATCTGCGCAAAGCGGATGCGATTGAGATTGTCGTCGGCCAAGGCGCAAAGCCGGGCGGCGGCGGGATGTTGCTGGGCCAGAAAATCTCTGACCGGGTGGCGGAAATGCGCAACCTGCCGCAAGGGATCGACCAACGCTCTGCCTGTCGTCACCCGGACTGGACCGGCCCGGATGATCTTGAGATCAAGATACTGGAACTGCGCGAAATCACCGGCTGGAAAGTCCCGATTTTCATCAAGGTCGGCGGCGCGCGGCCCTATTTTGACACAACGCTTGCGGTGAAGGCCGGAGCGGATGTGGTGGTGCTGGACGGTATGCAGGGCGGCACGGCGGCAACGCAGGATGTGTTTATCGAACACGCCGGACAGCCCACGCTCGCGTGTATCCGACCCGCGGTGCAGGCGCTGCAAGACCTCGACATGCACCGCGAGGTGCAACTGATCGTCTCGGGCGGCGTTCGAACTGGCGCAGATGTGGCCAAGGCGCTGGCGCTGGGGGCGGATGCGGTGTCCATCGGCTCGGCGGCGCTGATTGCGCTGGGCGACAACGATCCGGCGTTAGAGGAAGAATATAACAAGCTCGGCACCACCGCCGGGGCCTATGATGACTGGCACGAAGGCAACGATCCGGCAGGCATCAGCACGCAGGACCCGGCGCTAGCCGCACGGCTCGACCCGGTGCAGGCGGGGCGCAGGTTGGCCAATTACCTCAAGGTGATGACCCTTGAGGCCCAGACAATTGCCCGCGCAAACGGCAAAAGCCATGTTTTGAACCTTGAGCCAGAGGACCTCTGCGCGCTGACCATTGAAGCGGCGGCGATGGCGGGGGTACCTTTGGCGGGGACCGATTGGATACCGGGGAAAAAGGGAGACTTCTGATGACAGATCTAGCCGCATGGGCCGCCGAGAGGGGCGTCAAATTCTTCCTGTGCAACTTCACCGACCTGTTCGGCGTGCAGCGCGCCAAACTGGTCCCGACCGAAGCGATTGCGGGCGCGCAGGAAGACGGTGCGGGATTTGCGGGATTCGCGGCGTGGCTCGACATGACGCCAGCGCATCCGGATATGCTGGTGATGCCCGATGCGGACAGCGCCATTCAACTGCCGTGGAAGCCGGAACTGGCATGGGTCGCGGGCGATCCGTGGATGTCGGGCAGGCCGGTCGAGCAAGCCCCGCGCGTGGTGCTTAAGAAACTGATCGCCGAAGCCGAAGAGCAAGGGTTCATGCTGCAATCCGGGGTGGAGCCAGAGTTCCACCTGATCGCC
>CAZPXE010000282.1:0-4944 GCA_964590545.1 uncultured Rhodobacterales bacterium
ATCCACACGGCGTTTGCCTAGATACACTGTCATGCTGTCTGAAAATGTGGTTGTGGGGTAGGTCAGGCCGGGAATGCTCTCATGCCCCTCGAACAACCGTGGGAACCGTTGGAATTCGCTGTCCCAGTCTTCTTGCCCGCGTTCCTCGACCATGCCGCGCGCGACGTCAGACATGATGATCTGATCTGCGCCATAGGCCGACGCGCCCAGCACGCGCACGGCGTGGTAATGGGTCAGCACAAGGTGGGAGATGGGTTTGTCGGTCACCTCGCGCACCTTCTCGATCACTTTGTTCGCAAGGCGCGGGGTGGCTTGGGCTTCGACGATCATGACGCTCTCGTCACCGATAATGACGCCAGAGTTTGGATCACCCTCGGCGGTGAAGGCCCACAGGCCCTCTCCGATCTCATCGAAGGTGATTTTCTTTTCGGTCATGTCGCCTTGGGATGCGAATGCTTTGGCCATTTTGTGTCGTTCCTGTCGGTGGTGCCTTTGGCTGATCGTGGGAGCCTCCGGCGGGGATATTTTTAGCAAGATGAAAGGGTTATTTCGGAAGTGCTGGGAGGATTTTGCCTGCGCAGTCGCCGAAGCCGATTTGGTAGCCGTCGCCTTTGGCCGCGCCGTGCAGGGTGAGGGTGTCGCCGTCTTCAAGGAAGCTGCGTTCTTCTCCGGTGTCGAGGGTGATCGGTTCCTTGCCAGCCCAGCTTAACTCCAGCAGTGCGCCGCGTTCGGGTTTGGTCGGCCCAGAGATCGTGCCGGAGCCAAGCAGGTCGCCCGTGCGCATCGGGCAGCCAGACGTGGTGTGGTGCGCGAGTTGTTGGGCTGCGGAGTAGTACATTTCTTTGTAGTTGGTATTGGCGATGGTGGTCGCCGCTTTCGCTTCGGGGGCCAGCGTGACCGCGAGGTCGATATCGTAGAGCATCGGGCCATCGTCCTTGAGGTGGTCCAGCAGTTCGAATTCACGCTCGGGCGTGTCCACGCGGAACGGCTCCAACGCTTCTTTGGTGACGATCCACGGGCTGATGGTGGTGGCGGTGGCCTTGGCCTGGAACGGGCCGAGGGGTTGGTATTCCCACGCTTGAATGTCGCGTGCGGACCAGTCGTTCAGCAGCACATAGCCGAAGATATTGGCGTCAGCTTCGGCGACGGAGATTGAGCCGTTCGATGCGGTGCCAACAATCGCGCCCATCTCCAATTCCAGATCGAAGCGCGCGCAGGGGGCGTAGCGGGGCAGGTCGTCGTTCGGGCCTTTCAACTGGCCCCAAGGGCGGCGCACATCAGTGCCAGAGACAACAACAGAAGAGGCGCGGCCGTTATAACCGATGGGGATATGCAACCAGTTGGGCGGCAGCGCGTTTTCCGGGCCGCGGAACATGGTGCCGACATTGGTGGCATGATTGCGGCTCGCGTAGAAATCGGTGAACTCGGCAACGGTGAAGGGCATATGCAGCGTCGCGTCGGACATCGGCACGGAGTATGTAGTGAGCGCGTCTTGGGTCGCCTCGTCGGCCCCTTCGGCCAGTAGCGCGGTCAGTTTTGTGCGGAAGGCGGACCAAGCGTCCGCACCCAGTTCCATGAAGTCATTCCATGCAGGCGCGTCCAGCACATCCGCATCCGGGTCAGCGCGCAGTATGCCCGCCGCTTCCAGCCCGGTTGCGTCGATGATCCGGTCGCCAATGGCAACCCCGCAATGCAGCACGCCGTCTTCGACGGAGAACACCCCATAGGGCAGGTTGTTGAGGGGGAACGGCGTCTCGGCGCTGTTGGCGCTGTCGATCCAGGAGGGTTTCAGGTCAGTCATGCAGGGCTCGCGTCAGGTTGTTTGTCGGGGTGGGCGGCGGCGATGGCCGGATGGGCCAGACAGGCCGCGTCTACGGCGGAGAGTTTCGGGTAAGGGGCCATGTCGAGGCCCCAGCGTTTGGCGTTATATAGCTGCGCGACGATGCAAAGGTCGGCAATGTCTGGTGTGTCACCAAAGGCGAAGGGCGTATCGCCCGCAAGCTGTGCTTCCAGCGCGGCGCAACCTTCGGCCATCCAGTGCAGCATCCACTCGCGCGCGCCGTCGTTATCCGCGCCATATTCGGCTTTCAGGTATTGCACCACGCGCAGATTGTTTACCGGATGCACATCCAGCGCAAAGCTGTGTGCAGCGGCGAGGACTTTCGCGCGCTTAAGCGGATCTGCGGGGATCAGGCGCGGCTCTGGGTAGACCGCGTCGAGATAGTCGAGGATCGCCATCGACTGCGTCAGCGCCGTGCCATCGTCCAGCACAAGCGTCGGCACGCCCGCGCCGGGGTTTAGCGCGGTGTAATCGTCCGTGCGTTGGGCACCGGCCACCAAGTCCACTGGTACCGTTTCATAGGTCAGCCCCTTCAGGTTCAGCGCTGCCCGCACACGATAGGACGTGGTTGAGCGCCAGTAGGAATAGAGTTTCATTCCTCGTCCTTCTTCTTTCGGCTTTGCAGGTAACGAAACAGGAAGAACAGCGCGATAAAGATGGCTGTCCAGCCGAGCAGGTCGATGAGCCAATGTGGCATGAGTTACGCGTCTCCCGATTTATTCGCCACCGCCGCCGCCTCCACCACCATCAAAGCCGCCGTCATAGCCGCCGCCGTCGCTGTCATGTCTGTCGCTCTTTTGGTTGCTTCCGGTAGGATAGATTGGCGTTCCCGATCCATCACCGTCGTTTTTGCGGCGTTTTTGTTTGGAACTAGTGATCGCCAAGTAGACGCAAATCGCGAGTATGAAGACGAAAAGTAATGTAATCTCAACCGTCGACATCCTCTATTTCTTCCCCGGCGTGCCGTCGAATTTCTTCTCAAGGCTCTCCCAGCAGTCGATGTAGTCGTCCTGCAGTGGGGCCTCTTTTCCGGCGAATTCGGTCAGGTGCTGCGGGAAGCGGGTTTCGAACATGAAGGACATGGTGTTTTCCAGCTTTTCGGCCTTCAGATCGGCGTTGGAGGCACCTTCGAACGCGTTTTTGTCCGGGCCGTGGGGAAGCATCATGTTGTGCAGGCTAATGCCGCCGGGGATGAACCCTTTGGGCTTGGCGTCGTACTGGCCGTAAATGTTGCCCATCAATTCCGACATGATGTTCTTATGATACCACGGCGGGCGGAACGTGTCTTCGGCGACCATCCAGCGTTCGCGAAACAGGACGAAATCGATATTGGCGGTGCCAGGCTGGCCCGAAGGCGCTGTAAGCACGGTGAAAATCGACGGGTCGGGGTGGTCGAACAGGATTGCGCCGACCGGGCAGTAGCTGCGCAGATCGTATTTCACCGGGGCGTAGTTGCCATGCCATGCCACCACGTCTAGCGGGGAATGGCCAATTTTCGTCTCATGAAACTGCCCGCACCATTTGATCGTGACGGTGGAGGGCGCGTCGCGGTCCTCATAGGCCGCCACCGGCGCCTTGAAATCGCGCGGGTTGGCGAGGCAGTTCGCGCCGATGGGGCCGCGTCCCGGCAATTCGAATTTCTGGCCATAGTTTTCGCAGACAAAGCCGCGGCACGGGCCTTCGAGAACTTCAACGCGGTAAACCAGCCCGCGCGGGAGGATGGCGATTTCCTTCGGTTCAAGGTCGATGATGCCAAGTTCCGTGCAAAACCGCAGGCGACCCTCTTGCGGCACCACAAGCAGTTCGCTGTCGGCGGAGTAGAAATAGCTGTCCACCATTGATGAGGTCACAAGGTAGATATGCGAGGCCATGCCCACTTGCGTATTCACATCGCCCGCCGTGGTCATCGTACGCATGCCTGTCAGCCACGTCAGCGCCTCATCCGAATGGGGCACCGGGTCCCAGCGATATTGGCCAAGCGAGGTCACATCCTGTGGAATATGCGGCCCGGACCTCCAATAGGGCAAATCAATCCGCTCATAGCGATGCGAGTGCTTTACCGACGGGCGGATGCGGTAACACCATGTCCGCTCTGGCTTCACATCGGTGAAGGCGGTGCCGGATAGCTGCTCGCCATAAAGGCCATAGTTGCACTTTTGCGGGCTGTTCATGCCTTGCGGCAGCGCACCGGGCAAAGCCTCCGTCTCATAATCATTGCCGAAGCCGGGCATGTAGCCTTCGTGCAGCCCGGGCAGGGAGGGAGCTTGGATCATATGCTTAGGGGGCGTCTGCGTGTTCACGGCGATGCTCCTCATTTGTTCGCTTGGTTGTGTGCGTAACGGTTACTTTTGTAACTAACAACACCCCTTTTGCAAATTCTTCAACGTGGGAACAGGACAATCGCGCGGGTATGCGCCGCTCTGATGACACGCCAAGGCGACCCTTCTCTCGCGCGGGCCTTGACTTTGCGGCCCCCGCGCGATGTATCGGCGCAACGCTTCAAATGCCCCCGCTAAGGCCCCGAAAAAGGACGCCCACCATGCACGCCTATCGCAGCCATACCTGCGCCGCTCTGACCTCCGCCAATGTTGGCGATACTGTTCGCCTTGCTGGCTGGGTCCACCGGGTCCGTGACCATGGCGGCGTACTGTTCATCGACCTGCGCGACCACTATGGCATGACGCAGGTGCTGTGCGATCCGGACAGCCCTGTTTTCAGCGAAATGGAGAAGGTCCGCGCCGAGTGGTGCATCCGCATTGACGGCAACGTCAAAGCCCGCGCCGCCGATCTGGTGAACCCGAAAATCCCGACCGGTGAGGTTGAGGTCTTCGTGCGTGACCTCGAAGTGCTCGGCGATGCGGGCGTGGGCGAATTGCCCCTGCAAGTCTTTGGCGAACAGGAATACCCCGAAGAAACGCGCCTGCGCTATCGCTACCTCGACCTGCGCCGCGAAAAGATGCAGGCGAATATGAAAATGCGCTCTGACGTTGTGTCGTCGATCCGCAAGCGCATGTGGGATCTGGATTTCCGCGAATATCAGACGCCGATCATCACCGCATCGTCTCCCGAAGGCGCGCGAGATTTTCTGGTGCCGTCCCGCCTGC
>CAZPXE010000283.1:0-4932 GCA_964590545.1 uncultured Rhodobacterales bacterium
GGTCATGCCGAACTGTGCGTCGCCGGTGTGCACCAGCGCCATGTTCTGCATCGGCCCGCCGGTGACCTCGGCCGCGCCGGAGACGCCTGTGGCGTCAGATACAATGCCGCCCCAGCCAGAGCCGTAGCCGAAATAGGTGCCGCCTTGCGAGCCAGTGCCGATCGTAAAGCTGTCAGGCCAGCCGGTTTTGTCCTGCGCCGCAGCGGGCGCGGCCAGAGCCACAGCCGTCACGGCGGCGGCGCTCATTTTGGCAAACAAGTTAAATGTCATTGATTTCCTCCAGGTGTAATTGGTGCGCAGCCGGTGGCATGCATTGCGTGCAACTCTTTTTCTGCGTGGTCCCACTCAGCCCACATTAACGGGCCAGTAAGTGAGATATACGGCAGATGAATCAGAAATGATTATATAGTTTTGTAATATTAAGTTGCGCTCAGGCCGTGTTCGCCAAAGCGGCTAGATGCGCGTCCAGCACCTCAAGAAAGGCCTCGCGCGCCGGGTGACGTGTATCGCGCGCCCAAACCGCCGAAAGCGACAACTTGTCTTTCAGCGGTCCCAGCGGAGAGACCAGAGGCACGAAGCTGACACCGCCCACGGCCAGACGAGACGCCCATTTCGGGACAATTGCCAGCCCCACACCAGAACTGACCAGACTGACAATGGTTTGCTTTTCCTCGGCGACTTGCGTGACCCGCGCCGTAAAGCCAGCTTCAAGAAACAATTTGATGGTGAGGTCATGGCTATGCGGGCGCGAGCGCCGCTCTGGAATAATAAGCGGCTCTTCGGCGATATCTTCGATCCGCAGCGAGGGATGGTTGGCAAGCGGGTGGTCTGATGGCAGGGCAACCACTGGTGTTTCCACAAGTAATGGCTTCAATTCCAATGCATTATCCCACGTTTCAGGCGGACGCACGATGGCTAAATCAAGCCGCCCGGACAGCAGGCGCGGAAGAAGCCGGATGGTTTTCTGCTCCATCAACTCCACTTCGATTTCAGGATAGGCATCGCGAAGATGCGGAAGCAACAGAGGGATAAGACCGACCGCTGCGCTGTCGATCGCGCCGATTCGAAGCGTTTGAGCCGCATCCACCTTGCGATCGCGAAAAGACCGCTCCAAGGCATCTGCGCGGGCAAGGATGTCGCGGGCAGCTTTAGCGAACGCGCGACCTTCCTCTGTCATCTCGACGTGACGGGTGGTGCGGATCAACAGGCGCTGGCCCAATCCCTCTTCCAGCAGGCGAATGTGACGCCCCAGCGAAGCAGGCAGCATGTCCAGCTTTTGCGCGGCCCGCCCAAAATGCAACGTGTCGGCAGCCGCAACAAGGCAACGCAATTGGCGCAGTTCCATGTCATGTCCAGTATACAACTTTTTTATATTATAAAGGGTCATTGCACGTTGCGCGTCAAGTCGAGATAAAGGCGCGTCCGGAGCGGCGCAGCATCGGACCCGCTGTTATTGTTACTAGGACGCATGAGGACGACCGCCATGAGACGCTACAACATCGCCGCCATCCCCGCCGACGGGATCGGCCCGGAAGTCATCGCCGCCGGAGCAGAGGTGCTTGAGGCGCTGGAGCGGCGCGAGGGTGACATTGCGTTCGACATGAATTTCTTCGACTGGGGCTCGGACTATTACAAGCGGAACGGTGTGATGATGCCCGAGGACGGGCTCGACCAGTTGAGCCCGTTTGATGCGATTTACTTTGGCGCCGTGGGCGCGCCGGATGTGCCGGATCACGTGACGCTGTGGGGGCTGCGGCTGCCGATCTGTCAGGGGTTTGACCAATACGCGAATGTGCGTCCGACGCGGATTTTACCGGGCGTTGTGTCCACGCTTCGCGGTGTCGAGACGGGCGATCTGGATTGGGTGATTGTGCGTGAGAATTCCGAGGGCGAGTATTCCGGCCACGGTGGGCGCGCGCACAGAGGCTTACCTGAGGAAGTCGCGACAGAGACGTCGATTTTCACCCGTGTCGGAGTGACGCGGATCATGCGGTACGCGTTCAAAATGGCCCAATCCCGACCACGTAAGCTGTTGACTGTAGTGACAAAATCCAATGCGCAGCGGCACGGAATGGTGATGTGGGACGAGATCGCGGCAGAGGTCGCACAGGAATTCCCGGATGTCACTTGGGACAAGATGCTGGTCGATGCGATGACGGTGCGGATGGTCAAGGACCCGGCCTCGCTCGACACCATTGTGGCCACGAATTTACACGCGGATATTCTCTCGGATCTGGCAGGCGCGCTGGCGGGCTCTCTGGGCGTAGCGCCAACAGCGAATATCGACCCGGAGCGGCGGTTCCCGTCGATGTTCGAGCCAATCCACGGCTCGGCCTTTGACATTACCGGCAAGGGGATCGCGAACCCGGTGGCGACCTTCTGGACCGCGAGCCAGATGCTAGATCATCTGGGCGAGCCGGACATTGCGGCGCGTTTGATGCGGGCGGTGGATCGGGTCTGCGCAGAGGGTATTCTGACGCCGGATGTGGGCGGCAAGGCGACGACGCAAGAAGTGACCGATGCGGTGGTCGAAGCGATCCGGACGGAGAATGCGTGAAGGTGCTCACGTAGGCCTTTGATTCCCAAAAAATTTCTGCGAGCGGCCTCAGAATGGACCGCTCGTTTTCGTTGCCGGGGCGCATTGAAGATTGGGGCCGCGAGTTAGAGTGCCCGCGCCAGCACCGCCCCAAGCCGCCGGGCGAACTCCGCCGGATCGCTTGGCCCTTCGCCTTCCACCACCCGCGCTTGATCCAGCAGCAGATGCGCCGCATCTTGGAGCAGGTCATCCGTGGCCGCCCCCGCGCCCGCTGCGCGTTCGGCGAGTTTGGTGACGATCAGATGTTTGGGGTTCAGTTCCAGCACGCGCGGCATCCCCTGTTGCAACTGGCCGTGACGTTTCAGCATTCGTTCGAGGTTCACATCCATATCCCCCTCATCCGCAATCAAGCACACGGGGCTGTCGGTCAGACGTTTTGACGGGCGCACATCCTTCACCGCGTCGCCCAGTTCCGCCTTGATCGCGGCGATGAGGGCGGTGAGGTCCGTGTCGTCCTCTGCCGTTTCTTCGGGATCGTTCGTTTCGACGTTATCCAGATCCGCCGCGCCGCGGGTGATGGATTTCAGCGGCTTGTCCTGATGCTGAGTGATATGCTGCAGCCAGAACTCGTCCACATGATCGGCGAGCAGCAGCACCTCAACCCCTTTGGCCTTAAACCCTTCAAGATGGGGCGAGCGGGCCAGCTTGTCAGCGTCATCGCCGGAGAGGTAGTAGATCGCCTCTTGCCCGTCTTTCATCCGCTCCACATAGGCGTCGAGGCTGGTGAGCGGCTCTGTAGTGGAGGCGAAGCGGCAAACCTCAAGAACGCGCGCGCGCAAGTCAGGGTCTTCGACGAGGCCCTCTTTCAGCACCGCGCCAAAATTACCCCAGAATTGCGCGTATTCCTCGGGAGATTTCTTGGCCTTTTTCTTCAGCTCTCCCAGCACTTTCTTGGTGATCGAGGTGCGGATTTTCTTCAGCGCCGGGTCGGATTGCAGCATCTCGCGCGAGACATTCAGCGACAGGTCCTGACTGTCCACGATGCCGCGCAGGAAACGTAAGTAAGCGGGGATCAGGTCGGTCGTGGTTTGCGAGATGAAGACGCGGTTGACGTAAAGTTTGATGTGGCTTTTGCGTTCGGCGTCGAACAAATCGAACGGTGCGACGGTCGGCACAAAGAGCAGGCTGGTGTGGTTCACCGCGCCTTCGACTTTGTTATGCATCACATGCCACGGCGCGTCGAAAGCGTGGGCGGTATGGCGGTAGAATTCGGTATATTGCTCTTCGGTGATATCCTTGGGCGCTTTGGTCCAAAGCGCTTGAGCAGCGTTCAGCGTGTCCTCGCCCATGCGGACGGGGAAGCTGATATGGTCGGAATATGTGGCGATGATCTGGCGAATGCGCGCGTCATCCGCAAATTCCTTGGCGTCTTTCTTAAGGTACAGGGTGACGGTGGTGCCGGGCGCGTCCCGCTCTGCCGGAGTGATGGTGAAAGAGCCTTTGCCGTCGGAGGACCACAGGAACGCGGCATCCTCGCCGGCCTTGCGGGTCAATACATCGACGGAGGTGGCGACCATGAACGCCGAATAGAAGCCGACGCCGAATTGGCCAATCAGCCCCGGTGCATCTTTTTCCTCGGCTTTCAGGGCTTGGATGAACGCGCCGGTGCCGGACTTGGCGATGGTGCCAAGCGTGTCCAGCAAGTCGGCGTGGTTCATGCCGATACCATTGTCGGCGATCGTCAGGGTTTTCTTTTTGGCATCCGCCGTGAGGGCGATGGCGAAATCGTCATTTGTGGCCAGTGACGCATCGGTCAGCGCAGCATAGCGGAGTTTATCGCAAGCGTCGGAGGCGTTTGAGACGAGTTCGCGCAAGAACACCTCGCGGTTGGAATAAAGCGAGCCTGCCACGATTTCGAGCAGTTGGCCCACTTCGGTCTGGAAGGAAAAGGTTTCCGTCTCGGCGGCGTCTGTCATGGATCTATCTTCTCCTTTTGGCGGTGTGCGGTGCGCAAGATAGAGGGTGCGGTGGGGGATTCAACTCAATGGTGCCGTCAATTTCCAAATTGAAATGCGGTTGCTGGTGCGGGACCGGGGCGGCGGTCAAGCGGGCGGCCTTATCGGCGCGTCCGTCTTGATCTTCTTCAGCACCACATTGGTCCGCATCGAGCGCACGCCGGAGTTTTGAAACAGGTTCTGCTCCATGAACCGGTTATAGGCCTCGATATCGGCGCAGATCACGCGCAGCAGGAAGTCGAAATCTCCGGTGGTGGCGAGGCATTCAATCACCTCGTCGCAGGCCAGCAGGGTCTTTTCCAGCGCCGCCACCGCATCCGCATCGTGGCGGTCGAGGTCGAGTTGCACCACCGCTTCGAAATTCAGCCCGACCTTTTTGGG
>CAZPXE010000284.1:0-4930 GCA_964590545.1 uncultured Rhodobacterales bacterium
GGCCGCCAAGGCAGCCGCTCCGGCAGAAGAAGAAGCCGCAGCAGAGTAAGCTGACACAGCATCTTTGCGAAGGGGCTCCTTGTTTGGGGCCCCTTTTTTTGTTCCAAAGTACACAAGCGGCGAAAATGGTCGGAAGCGGTCATTCGCGAAACGGTAGCCGTGCCAAAGCCGGACCGCGGGGTGGCGATAGCGACACCCGTTCCGACGCGATTTATGGCGGCCATGCAAGCGCGACGAACATGCGGCGCGCCTACATCAACCCAAAAGCCAGCCCGTGCGGGCGGTCTGGCTTTGGCACGTCGGCTTCGCCTTGAGTCCGTGCCCGGGGCGCTTAGCATGACTGGCAGCTATCAGCCCATCCCAGCGACACACCGTTACTCCCCTGCTTCCGCCCCCACTGGACAATCCCCCACCGCCTCGGGCAAATGGAACTCTGACACGAAACCGCCCAGAGACCCAATGTTCGGACTGATCCGCACCGCCATCCTTGTCCTGATCGCCTTCGTGGCCGGGCTGCTGTTTGAGCGGTCTCAGGCCGGGGAAGCCTGTGTGGCGGCGGGCGGCACAATGCAGGCCGGGCTGTGCAAGGGGGCGTCATGAGCGAAGACAAAATCATCGTGGGCGCCATCGCCGGAGCGTATGGCGTGAAGGGCGAAGTGCGGGTGAAATCCTTCTGCGCGCAGCCGGAAGATATTGAGCAATATTCACCCCTGACCGACGATCAGGGCCGGGAGCATCACCTCGCCATCCTGCGGCCCATCAAGAATGGCTTTGCGGCGCGGATTGCGGAAGTCGGCAGTAAGGAAGACGCGGATGCGCTCAAGGGTACCGAGCTGTTCGCGGATCGTGAGCAACTGCCGTCGCTGCCCGATGATGAATTCTACCACGCCGATCTGATCGGCCTGTCGGTCATCGACACAGGTGGCGCGGCGCTTGGCACCGTGAAATCGGTGCAGAACCACGGGGCGGATGACTTGCTGGAAGTGCAAAAGCCCGCCTCTTCAGCCACCTTCCTGCTGCCGTTCACCCGCGCGGCTGTGCCGACGGTGGATTTAGAGGCCGGGCGTGTGATTGCCGACCCGCCCGAAGGCGTTCTCTAGGCCGATGCCGCGCCTCATCATCCATGCGGGGTTTCACAAGACCGGCACGACCTCGATCCAGAAAACCCTGCGCAAGAATCGCGCCGCGCTGCGGCCTCATGCCCGCGTTGTGCTACGGGCCGGAATGCTGCCGCTGTGCGAGGCGGCGCGGGGCTATTCGGTCAGCCGAAGCGAGTGGGATTTGGGGCTGGTCAAGTACGAAGCCGCGATGCTGGCAGGCACGTTCAAGCGGGATGAGACGGTGCTGATCTCGTCCGAGGACCTGTGCGGTTTCATTCCCGGTCGCCGGGGCCTGAAAGGTTATGACGCCGCCCCGCGCCTTATGAAATCACTGATCTTCGCCTTCCGCGAGGCGCAGCCAGAGGCGGAAATGGTACTGGCTTTCACAACGCGTGAGGCGGAGCCTTGGCTCGCCTCTTGTCACGCGCAACATGTGCGGGCGACGCGGATGGACCTGTCGGTGAAGGATTACAAACGCAAGTTCCGCAATTCGGCGGCGCTGGGGGATGTTTTGGCGGCGATTGAAGCAGAGGTGCCGGATGTGCCGCTGCATCGCTTCGCGTTGGAGGATCATGGCGACGGGTTTGGCCCCGTCGCGCCGCTGTTGGCGCTGGCCGGGGTGCCGCAGGAGGTGCAGGCAAAGCTGACCGCCCTGCCCCCGGAAAACACCGCACCGAGCGCCGAGAAATTACAGCGGCTGCTGGACATCAACCGTTCCGACCTGAGCGATGACGAGGTGAAAGACGCCAAGAAGGCGCTGAACAAGGGCCTGCGCTGATGCCCCCCTTTGCCCCAAGGGCCATCGTGATCCATGCGGGGTTTCACAAAACGGGCACCTCAACCATCCAGACCACGCTGCGCAAGAACCGCGCGCTGCTGAAACCGCATATCGCGATGCGGTTGAAACCACGGATGAAGGAATTGCTGCACGCCACGCGCGGCTATTCCACATGGCGCGACCCGCTGTCACTGTTGAAGGCCGAACGCCGATTTGCAAATTTGCTCAAAGGCTTGCCGGGGATGCCGCGCCGGGTTCTGTGCCTGTCGGCAGAGGAGTTGTCCGGCCATATGCCGGGGCGCGGAGAGTTGCGGAACTACAGCGCCGCTCCGATCCTGATGGAGCGGTTTGTGCAGATTTGCACGCGGCAGTTTCCGGGTACCCCTGTGTCGATCTGCTTCGGGGTGCGGCAAGCGGAGGCTTGGCTGGCGAGTGCTTGGGCCGAACATGTGACCAATTCCTCGCTGAGTTTGGACCGGGACGCCTTCTGCGCCGAATACGCTAGCGCGGGGGATTTTGCGGGGATTGTGGATGCCGTCGCGGAGCAGTCAGGGGCGGACGTTCACCGCTTTCACTTGGAAGAGCACAGCGCGAACCCGGCTGCGCCGCTTTTGGCGCTGTGCGGTGTCCCGGCGGAGGTTCAGGGCGCGCTTTCGTTGCCCGACCGCGTGAATACCCGCCTGCCCGACGCGGTTTTGCTGGACCTTCTGGGCGCAAATCGCGCATATGACGACCGCGCCGCGCGCAAAGCGGCCAAGCACAAGATATTGAAAGCCGCCGGATATGAGTGACAAACCCTCCAAATCTCACGGTCGCAAGGCGATCGCGGCGACGTTGAAGCCGCGCTCACTGATGGATGAGGCCCCCGATCTGGTCGGCGTGTGGCAAGCGCGGATCATTACGCTGTTTCCCGGTGCCTTTCCCGGCGTGCTGGGCGAAAGCCTGACCGGGCGCGCGTTGCAGGAGGGGAAATGGCAGCTCCATACCCATGACCTGCGCGAACACGGGCTGACCAAGCACCGCAATGTGGATGACACGCCCGCGGGCGGCGGCGCGGGCATGGTGCTGCGCGCCGATGTGGTCGGCCCGGCGATAGAGGAGGCGATGGCAGCAGCGCGGGGGCGTTGGCCGCTGGTGTACCTTAGCCCTCGCGGTGTGCCGTTCACCCAAGCGATGGCCCGCGATTGGGCGCAGTCGAGCGGCGTGACGCTGCTTTGCGGTCGGTTCGAAGGCGTGGATGAACGGGTGCTCGAAGAATACGGCGTTCAGGAAGTCTCGCTCGGGGATTTTGTCATGACCGGGGGCGAGATTGCCGCCCAAGCCATGATCGACGCCACCGTGCGCCTTTTGCCCGGCGTGCTGGGCAACGCGGCTTCGACGGAAGAGGAAAGCCACTCTGCCGGGCTGCTGGAACACCCGCAATACACCCGCCCCGCCGAATGGAAGGGCCGCGCGATCCCCGAGGTGCTGACTTCTGGCGATCACGGGAAGACTGCGACATGGCGGCGCGAGATGTCGGAGGCGTTGACGCGTCTGCGGCGGCCTGACCTCTGGGCCGGACAGCAAAGCGATCGGGCGCTGCTGCAAGAGCTGCTCACGGCGGAACGCGCGGTTTGGGAGGCTTTGATGTCAGGCGATGCCGAGGCAGATCGCGCCGCGCTGAGCGACGGGTTCCTTGGGGTCTATCCCAGCGGATTTGCCGATAAAGCGGACCATGCGAGCCAGTTGGACGGCGGGCCATCCGTGCAAAGCTATACGCTGGAACAGGCTCAGGCGAAACGGCTGGGGGCGCAGCACGCGCTGCTGTCTTACCGCGCGGACTTCACCAGACCCGGAGAGAGCGCCCCGCACAGCATGTATGTCAGTTCCATCTGGGAACGGCGCGGCGGGGGCTGGATCAATCTGTTCAGTCAGGACACGCCCTGCGACTAGCCGCAGGGCGCATCAAGGATCGCGCGCTTATCCTTCACCGTCCAGCAAGCCGGAACGGAACAGGATACCCGCAGCCACGGCCCCGATAATCGGCGCGACGATGAACAGCCAAAGCTGGCTGATTGCGGTGGTTCCCGCGAACAGGGCCGGGCCGATGGAGCGGGCCGGGTTCACCGACACGCCGGTGACGTTGATGCCGACAAGGTGGATCACCACCAGCGCCAGACCGATGGCCAGACCCGCCATAGCCGAAGGTGCGCCTGCGCCCGTTGCGCCAAGGATCACGACCACGAACAGGAACGTCGCGACCACTTCGAAGATAAACGCCGAGACCAGAGCATACTCGCCCAGATAACCCGCGCCCCAGCCGTTCTGGCCCAAGCCGTTCTCGGCCACGCTATAGTCGGCTTTGCCGCTGGCGATCAGGAACAGAACAGCCGCGCCCGCAATCGCACCGGCCACTTGCGCGATGATGTAGGAAACCGCTTCGCCCGCCGCCATCCGACCAGACGCGACAACGCCCAGAGTAACAGCAGGGTTGATATGACAGCCAGAGACCGGGCCGATCCCATAGGCCATCCCGATCAGTGCCAGACCGAAGGCAAAACTGATCCCGGTCAGGCCGATATCAGCGCCGGCCAGCACAGCCGCCCCACAACCGAACAGAACCAATGTGAAGGTACCGATAAACTCGGCAACAAACTTACTCATGACGCGCACCTTTCTGATATGTGTCGAATGCAGCTTGGATACGGCACGGCAAAGGTGCGCGCGCGGGGAAGTTTCGCCGCTTTGACGCATCTGCCGCAAGGCGCACCGGGCTTTCCTATTCCGCAGCAGCGCAACCTACGCTAGACTATCCATATTCAAAGAAGGGATTGGAGGACCGCATGGCACTTTCACTGCAAGTTATGTACCCCGTCGCGGACGGCACGTCGTTTGATATGGATTACTACCTTGGCACCCACATGCCGCTGGTCGGGCAGCATATGGGCGCGCATATCGCTTCGACGCTTGTGACCAAGGGGCTGGCGGGCGGGCCGGATGTGCCGGCTGGCACCTATGCGATTGCAACGATGACTTTCGCCGATCAGGCCGCGATGGATGCTGCCATGGCGGC
>CAZPXE010000285.1:0-4920 GCA_964590545.1 uncultured Rhodobacterales bacterium
GGACGTGTGCAGTATCAACGCGATGTCGCCTGCGGTGGGGGCGCTGTCGGGAACGGCGTCCGTCGTAGTCGCGGACAATGCAAACATGCCCGCCGGTTCTGTCGCGGTCAGCTCAATGATCGTCAAGCCGAACCGCTCGGCGGCTGCACGGGCGGGTCCGTCATAGCCCGCTTGGACGATGATCGCACGGGCCTTGAGGTCTTCGAGGTAAAAGGCGAACTCGTCCTCTTTATAGGCCGGGTTCAGCGGCGCGGTGGTTGCAGCCTGTGCGACCGTGACAAAGGCCGCAGCCATCTCAGGCCCGTTTGGCAAGACGATGGCAACCCGGTCCTGAGCGCCGACGCCAGCGCTTCGGAGCGAGGCGCGCACTGTCTTCGACAAGGTCTTGAGATCCCCGTAGCGCATCCAGTCTCGTCCCGGCGCGCCAATCGCCGGAGCATCGTCAGGGTGCCGCTGGATTAGGTGTTCAAGTGTCGTCATTGGTGTCTCTCATTAGGTTGTCATGGTCTGTGCGGCGGCGTGTTGATCAGCCTTGTGCCTGCGAAGCTGTGCGCTTTGTACGCAATAGTTTGATCGCTGGCAAAAGTATCAAAATTATCGCGACGATTGTGATTGGTCCCGCAACCGGGCGGTTTAGAAAGATCATCGGATCTCCCGATGACAAAAGGAGTGATTGTCGCAACGTAGGCTCTGCGATAGGCCCAAGAACGATCGCAAGGACAGCTGGGGCCAGCGGATAGTCGAACTTGCGCATGAAGAACGCCGCAATTCCGAAGATCACGATCAGCCAGATGTCGTGCATGCTGCGCGCCGCCGCAAATCCACCGATGATGGACAAAACGAAGATCAACGGGGCGAGTATGGTGAAGGGCATACGCAGCATCCAGATGAACAGCGGAATGAAGGCCAGATTGATCACAAGGGCCGCGATATTCGAGATATAGAACGAACCGATCAGTCCCCAGACAAATTCGCTTTCGTCGATGAAGAGGCGCGGACCCGGCGTCAGCCCCCAGATCACCATGCCCCCGAGAAGGATCGCCGTCGTGGGCGAGCCCGGAATGCCGAGCGTCAGCATAGGCAGCATCGACCCCGTCGAGGCGGAGTTGTTGGCAGCTTCGGGTGCAGCGACGCCGTCGGGTGTGCCTTGCCCGTATTCTTCGGGGTTGCGCGACACCATCTTGGCCACGCCATAAGACATCAGTGATCCCGGCGTGGCACCCGCCGCAGGCAGGATGCCCACGAAAAACCCGATGAACGAGCCGATCCACGTCCCTTTCCAGCCCCTGCGCATCGCTTCCTTTGCGTCCGATGCCATGCCGCGCACCGTCATTTTGGGATTGGTCGTTGTGATCTCGCCCCGCGTTTGCTCGATGGTCCAAAGCATCTCGCCTATGCCATAGACGCCGATGGCCAACACGATAAAGCCGATACCACGGAGAAACCCGGGGATATCAAAAAGCACAAGGCGCGGCTCGCCCGAGATCGTGTCAAAGCCCACGGTGGCGAGCACCAATCCAAAACAGATCGAAAAGATGGTCTTGGGGATATCATCCCCACCGAGTCCCACGAAGGTGGCAAAGGCCAAAAGCATAAGGGCAAAGATCTCTGGCGGGCCGAACGACAGGGCGAGGCTAGCCAGAAGGGGCGCGAAAAGCGTGAAAAAGACGTTGGCGACTGTGCCGCCGATAAATGAGGCCACAGCCGCGGTAACCAGTGCCAGGCTCGCCCGCCCCTTCAGCGCCAATGGCCTGCCGTCAAAGGTTGTCGCCACCGCCGTGGACGCGCCCGGAATGCCGAGCGTCACCGACGATATCGCTCCGCCGTACATCGCGCCATAGTAGATCGCGGCGAGGAAGATGATCGCGGACGCAGGCGGCACCAGAAACGTGATCGGCAACAGGATCGCGACGCCGTTTACAGACCCAAGACCCGGCATCGCGCCAATGAACAGACCAACCGTAACACCAACGATGATCAGGAACAGGTTTGTCGGGGCCAGCGCCAGCAACACGCCGTCTGTAAGAAAAGTCAAAACTTCCATGAGAAATCCCTGCGATGGACGGCTTTAGTAAATGATGTCGTACATCACATCGAAAAACGGCTGGGTGAAGGGCATCCCCTGAGGCATGGAAATCAGCATCGCAGCCTCGAAAAAGAAGAACAGCGCAATCGGCAGGCCAAGCGAGATGAGCAGAGTCAGCCACCACGCGTGTCGTCCTAAAAATCGCAAGTAGTAGGTCAGGAACAGCGCGATAGCCCCATACATCGAAACGACGTTGATAAGCGCGACAAAGCCCACGATCCCACCGCCGACAAAGATCACGGTGCGCCAACCGAAATCGTCCATCATGGGTTCGTCGGACTGCGCGGCAGAGCTTTTGCCGCGCCACCAATTCCATGCGATTACACCGCAACTCAACAACATGCCAAGCGACAGCCAGAAGGGCCAGAACCCGCCCCCGGGGCCTTGTCCGGCGATGTAACCGATGGGAAGTTCGGCACTCTTCCACATCAGATAGAGCGAGAAGAGAGCAAGAAGCCCCGCGAGAGATATTTCGCCTTGGCGCATGGTTGCTCTCCTCCCTGCTTAGGCTCAGTTTTTGCCCGCGATAGCGGCAAGCAGTTTACGGTGGTTCTCGACCTGCACAGACCAGTAATCGCGGGTCTGCGTGTCATCCATTGGCAGCGGCGAGAGGCTTTCGGAAACAAGGTAATTCTGCCAGTCATCACCCTTATAGACTTGGCCGAAGACCTCTCGGTAATAGGCTGCGGCCTCATCCGACATGCCCGGAGCACCGACGATTGCACGCTGATTGTAGTACGAGAAATCGTGGCCCTTTTCCTTCATGGTCGGAACGTCGGGATATGCAGGCATACGCGCGTCCGAGAAGGCGAGCAGTGGCACGAAATCACCGGCCTCATAGAAACCTTTTGCCTCGGCCGGGTTGTTCACCGTGGCCATGATCTGTTTGCCCGCAAGGTCCTTCGCGACCGCGCCGCCACCATCATAAGGGATGTATTTGATCTTGAGGTCATAGGCGTCGGACATGGCCGCGATGACGATGCTGTCTTCCTGACCAGCCCCGGTGCCACCCATGACGAACTCGCCGTCCATCTCCTTCACCTTGGTGACATACTCTTCGAATGTCGTGATCCCGCTATCGGCATGGACCCACAGCACAAACGGATCAACACCCATCATCGTGATCGGGGTAAAGGTCTCGACGTCGATGCCCAATGCCTTTTGGCGGATCGGGGTCGTATAGAACGAGTTGAGCGTGACCATGATCGTATGATCGGCATCGCGCGCATCCTTAAGATGCAACAGCGCTTCCGCGCCGGAACCACCACCGCGATTGGTTGGAATCAGGGGGCGGTTGGTCATGTCTTTGGATTCGACCACCGACTGAACAAAACGCGCAATCTGGTCCGCGCCACCGCCGGCACCTGCCATGATGGTAAAGTCAATCGGACGCTTTGGCTTCCACTCGTCTGCAAGCGCTGAAAGCGGCATGGCGACAATCGCAGTGCTGGCGGCAAGGCCCAGGAACAGTCTTTTTGAGAGTTTCATGTGGTTTCTCCTCCAAGTGATGCCGGAACCCGGCTGTTGATTTCGCAGCGTTTGCGAAAATTTGATCAGTCGTTTGAAATTGGGGGCTAGTGCGCCATCAAGACGGGCATTTGCATGTTGTCGACGATGCGTTCGGTGTTGCCTCCAAAAAGCATTTCAGTTTCGTGGCTGTGGCTGTAGGCGCCTGTCACAAGCAGGCTGGCCCCCACGGCACGCGCCTGTTCAAGCAGGGCCTGTGCGGCGTCTTTGCCGTCAAATTTCACGATCTGCGCCGCGATGCCTCGCAGGGCATAGTACTCCTGCAACTCCTCGGCGGTCGGGCCATGGACCTGAACCTTGCCACCGGTCAGGATCGTCACTTTTTGCGCGGCCAGAACAACGCTGAGGGACGAGGCCACGGCGCGCGCTGCGGGAAGAGAGCCATTCCAACCAATCGCGACATGTTGTGCAAAACGCGCATCTGGGCGCGCATCGCCCGGGCAGATCAGAACGGGGCGCCCTGCGCCGTAAAGCGCGGATTTCAAGGAGCTTTGCCCCAAGTTCCGCTCGCGCTGCGGCTTAGGCAACACGATGACATCAGACAGACGCCCAGCATGCTTTACGACGTCGGCCATACGACCGGGTTCTTCGCGAAAGGTGCTATGCGCGCCGCCATCAGCACCGTCTTCGGTAAGACCGAATTCCCCTGCAAGCCGGCGCAAAATACCCCTGAGGTGGTCTTCCTGACGGGTGGCGAGTTCGTTGGCCTGATCAAGCATGGACTGCCGCATGAATTCGGGCAAGGGCACACCTGTCGGGATCAAATCCTTCGGGCGCGGTCGGCAATGCACGACATTGACCTGAGCCCCGTGCCGCTTCGCAACCTCGGCTGCGTGCGCCAGAACTGTCGCAACCATGCCGTCTCCACGAACAGGAACTAGAATGGATTTGATCATCGACCGACACGCCCTTTTCACTTCCGTCGAACAGCGGGCAAGCCCGCATTTCAGACCTGCGGCGCGGTGCATAACAGCATCGCCGACCTGACCGACTAGGCGACGATATGGCTCGGACATAATATTTCGTCAAACAATTATTTTGCGAAACTAAATTACTTAATGAAATTTCGTGTATTCTTAAGGTCTTGTATTTAAAATATTTTTTGGCATACGAGTGTATACTTATCTCGGACCACCTCAAGCGGACCCAACCATGGGTCTGAAACGCGGCTGCGATTCTATCTCTGGCTAACGTCAGCGCACATGGGTCCAAAGAAGGGGCTGCGGCGTCAATCGGTTGATTTGGCCGCTTTCGTGCTTTCGAGGTTGGACATGCCTTGAACCCGCCCTTTCAAGCACCCATCGTGA
>CAZPXE010000286.1:0-4885 GCA_964590545.1 uncultured Rhodobacterales bacterium
GCCGGAAGACCTGTTGGCCGAGAAAGGTGTGCAGGCGGGCGATGAGGTGGACGGCACCCGGTTTGCCCGCAATGGCTGCCCGTCGCGCGGAACGGTTGATATTTTCATCGAGCCTGTCCTGCCCATGCCGGAGTTGGTGATTTACGGGGCCTCGCCGGTGGCCGAGGCGTTGGGCGCACTCGCTCCGCAATTTCATTGGTCAGTCGCTGTGATTGCGCCCGGTGATGGGCCGCTAAGGACCAATGCCCAGCGGTTCACAGTGATTGCGACTCAGGGGCAGGGGGATATGGATGCGCTGAAAGCCACGTTGAGCGACGCGCCGGTCTTTGCCGCATTTGTGGGAAGCCGTCGGAAGTTTGCGACACTGGCTGGCAAGCTGGAAGAGGCCGGGTTCGAACGGGCGTCGATTGACGGGATCAAAGCGCCTGCGGGTCTGGATATTGGTGCGGTGACGCCAGAGGAAATCGCCCTGTCGATCCTTGCGGAGCTTGTCGGCAAGCGCCGGGCGTTTACGCGTTCGGAAGATGCGCGGCCAGAAGCGCCTGATGCACCTTAGGGGCTGCCGCGACAATCCCATGTGTGCGCGGGTCGGGCGCATTAAAGCGCAGCGCATCGCCTGCCCGGTCGCTAACCGCCGCGCCTGCCTCTGAAGCGATCAAAGAGCCAGCGGCGATGTCCCACTCCCATGTCGGGCGGAAGGTGATCATCCCATCAAAGCGGCCTTGCCCCACCAGCGCCATGCGATAGGCCAGCGAGGGGCGATAGGATCGTCCAAACTCGGGCGCTTCCCCGCTGCGCCAGAACTGAGGGCGCAGGTTGGGTTTGGCCGACAGGATATCGCAGCGCGCTACGTCGCGGCGCTGGCTGGCGGTCAGTGCTTCGTCGTTCAATGACGCGCCGCCGCCGAGCGATGCGGCATAGAGCATGCCGCGCTGCGGAAGGTAGACCGCCCCTGCTACGATCTTGCCGTGATGCGCGACGGCGATGGAATGCGCCCATGTGGCAGAGCCTTCGACGAAGCTGCGCGTGCCGTCGATGGGGTCGACGATAAACACCGTTTCGGCGTCCAGTCGGCTGTTATCGTCCTCGGTTTCCTCAGACAGCCAGCCGTAGTCGGGGCGCGCTTTGCGCAGCACCTCCATCAGGTGATCGTTCACGGCCAGATCGGCCTCGGTCACAGGTCCGGCCCCGTCCGCCTTATCCCACCGTTTTGCCTCTGGCCCGGTGAAGCGCAGGGCGATCTCGCCTGCGCTGCGGGCGGCCTCGGTCAAAAGGGCGCGGTCGGCCTCAGGATCCGGCAAGGGTCATCCCATCGACCAGAAGCGATGGCACCACGCGGCTCAGCCATCCGCGCGCGTCATTGGCGGGCACCATGCGGCGGAGCATGTCGGGCAGGGAGCCCGCGATGGTGCATTCGTTCACAGGATGTGAAATTTGCCCATTCTCGATCCACATGCCTGCCGCGCCGCGCGAGTAGTCCCCGGTATTCGGGTTGATCGTCGCGCCGATCATGGAGGTCACGAGCAAGCCAGTGCCCATATCGCGGATTAAATCCTCGCGGCTTTGCGCGCCTTGGGTCAGGGTCACGTTCCATGTGCTTGGGCTGGGCGGGCCAGAGACACCGCGCCCGGCATTGCCCGTCGATTGCAGGCCGAGCTTACGGGCGGTGGCCAAGTCCAGCGTCCAGCCCGTGAGCACACCGCCATCGATGATCTTGCGCGGTTTCGTCGGCAGGCCTTCCCCATCAAACACGCGCGCGCCCGCGACGCGGGGGCGGTGGGGGTCTTCGATCAGGTCCAGATGGCCCGGCAGGAGGGACGTGCCTTCCTTGCCCAGAAGCCACGAGGAGCCGCGCGAGATGCTGCTGCCATTGGCGGCGATCAGCAGGTGGCCGATGAGGGACGAGGAAATGCGTTCATCAAACAGCACCGGATAGGTGCCAGTGGGCGGCTTGCGCGCGTCCAGCCGTTCGAGCGTGCGCTGGGCGGCGGTGGTGCCGATCTCTTCGGCGCTGCGCAGATCAGAGGCGAAGATGCGGCTGTCGCCGTCATAGTCCCGTTCCATCCCCAGACCGGTTCCGGCGATGGCAACGGCAGAAATCGAGCGGCCTGTGCGGCTATAGCCTGCCGAGAACCCATTGCTGGCAGCGATATGCACATCGGTGCGGCCATAGCCTGCGCTGGCGGCGTCTATCTGGGTGATGCCTTCGACGGCCAGCGCGGCGGCTTCGGCGGCGGCGGCATCGGCTTGCAGCGCGGCAGGGTCAGGTTCGTCTGCGGGGTCGGCTTGCTCAAGCCGTGTCATATCCAGATCGGTGGCCAGTTGGTCCGGCGAAGCAAGGCCTGCATAGGGGTCTTCGGGTGCTTCGCGCGCCATGGCGACGGCGCGTTCGGCCATCGTGGCGATTGTAGACGCGCTGGCATCAGAAGAGGAGACATTCGCCTGCCGCTGCCCGACAAAGACGCGCAGGCCGATATCGGTGCCTTCGGCCCGTTCGGCTTGCTCAAGCGCGCCATTGCGAACATCTGCGGAAAGCTGTGTGCTGGCGAGCGCGATTGCATCCGCGCCATCGGCCCCGGCGGCCTTGGCGGCGCGCAGCATGGCATCGGTCAGATCAGAAAGAGAGGATTGGGTCATCCCTGTGAGGTAGCGCCGCGCGCGGGTCTGTGCAAGCGCGCGGCAATTTTATGTTCGCTCAGAAGGCGGTTCAGCGCAGGCGCTGGCCGTTTGCGAGCACATGACCTTCGCCATTCACCTCGATCTTGGAGGTCAGCGTATCGTCGCCTTGCGGCACGCCAAACAGGCCCATCATCATGCGCGCGCCCATGGCTTGCTCTTCTGGAACGAAGCCCATCCTCACCAGCGTGTCGATCAGCCCATTCGCGCCGACGACGGTGACATTCAGCGCGCCTTCGGGGCGGGGGATGCCGTCGAATGTGTCCATGTCGGAATTGTCAAAGGTGAAAGCGCCGCCGCCTGTGATCTCGGCCCCAACCGCGCGGATCAGGATGCCGCCGATATCCAGCGAGTCGATCTCCCCCGGAACGCCGCCACGGGCCATTGCTTCGGGGTCAAACAGGTCATTCAGGATGCGGACAGCGCCGGACAGGTCCAGCGACAAGGTTGCCGGGTCGCGGGGCAGTTGTCCGGCGGGGTCCACGAGGTTCCAGATCGCGTCGGAGATTGTGAAATCGCCCATCGTGAAGCCAAAGGCGAAGCCTTGCGGATCGTCACTGGCAGCCAGCGGCATACCGAAATTGAACGCTGCTTTCGCCAGTTCGATGGCGACCGGGAAGGGCAGTTCCGCGGCTTGCATGTTCACTTTCAGGCCGTTCTGCTCGACGTCATAGCTGATCCCATCAGGCCCCATCGCAAAGCCAAGGGCACCGCCAGTGGAGGATGTGGTGCCGTTGATCGGGCCTTCGGGACTGTTCAGCGCGATCACGCTATTGCCGCCGGTGAAGGCAACACGGCTGTTCATGTCAAAGCCAGCCGCAAGCATGGCACCGAAATCCTCGGGGTTCTCGAACTCTCCAAACTCGCCGCCACCAGTGACCGACAGACCCGTCAACGCCCCTTTGAAACTACCCGAGCCCGCGTCGGGGCCGTCGGGCACATCGAAGGAGATGTCGTAGGTCAGGCTTTCTGCCTGTGTCGTGCCATCATATTTGCGCAGGTCGCCGACGATGGAGCGGGTTACGCTGCTCATGCCTGTCATCGCGAAGGACATATTGAACGTCTCAGCCGGCAGGTCAGCGCCCTCTATCGCGAGATTAGCGAGGTTCATCCGCATTTCATCCGCGGTGTAGGTATATGTATAGTCGCCCGGATCGCCTGACACGACCATCGAGGGCGCATCCTGTTCGATGTTTAGCGTGCCTTTTACGGCCTCACCGTTGGTCGGGGCCATGTCGAACGCGATCGGTAGGCTGGCGGGCAGGCCGACCGAAACGGAACCGTCGCTGAGATCGGTGAAGGTCAAGGTGCCAAGCGCGAAGCTGAAATCGCCTTCGTCTTCCGGCAGTGTCATGGACATGGTTACGTCCGACACAGTCAGCACATCGCCAGATTGGCTTTCCGCGCCGGTCATGCTGTAGCCGACCGCTTGCCAATAGTCCTTCCACTCTGCCCAAACATCCGCGCCGGTCAAATCCGCGCTGGCGGTTCCGGCTGTTAGGGCAAGGGTGAGGGCGGCAAGGGAAATGGAATTGCGAAGGGGCATAATGAAATAACTCCGGGGGAATTGCGACTGGCGCATATGGTCTGATAGCCGCCGGGCAGGGTCAAGGGGGGAAGGCGCTGGACCCGGTGGCGTCGGCGGATTACCACGGGTCGTAAGCAATATGGGGAGCGAAAGATGCAAGGCAAGACCGTGATGATCACTGGGGCCAGTCGGGGGATCGGGGCCGATGCCGCCCGCGAATTCGCAGCGCAAGGGGCCAAAGTGGCCCTGCTGGCGCGCGGCGCTGGGCAGATTTCGGAAGTGGCCGCAGAGATTGGCGATGCCGCCCGCGCCATTCCTTGCGATGTGAGCGATTGGGCTGCGATGGAAGCTGCTGTCGCGCAATGCGAGGCAGAGCTTGGCCCGGTTGATGTGCTGATCAACAACGCCGGGGTGATCGAACCGATCTCTCACCTGTCCGCAGCGGACCCGGCTCAGTGGGGTCAGGTGATCGACATCAACCTGAAGGGCGTCTTTTATGGCATGCGCGCTGTGGTGCCGGGGATGATCGCGCGCGGCGGTGGCACGGTGCTGACGATCAGTTCCGGCGCGGCGCATGGGCCGGTGGAGGCATGGAGCCATTATTGCTCCTCGAAAGCCGCTGCTGCGATGCTGACCCGCTGCCTCGATAAGGAAAACAGCGCCGACGGCATCCGCGCCATT
>CAZPXE010000287.1:0-4867 GCA_964590545.1 uncultured Rhodobacterales bacterium
CCGCGTGCCCCGCCATACGGATGAAGAACGGGCCGTAATGGCCGTAATCCGCAGGCCACCAGTCCTGACTGTCGGTCATCAGCGCCGTCAAGTCGGCCTTCAGCGCGTCAAGGTCCAGCTTCTTGAACTCATCCGCGTAAGAGAAACCGTCGCCCATCGGATCAGACAGTGCAGAATTCTGATGCAGAATCTTGAGGTTAAGCTGGTTTGGCCACCAGTCTGCATTGTTCTGAACACCGAATGTCGTGTGGCTCAGCGTGCCGTGCATTACGGGGCATTTGCCGCCGTCGATATCGTTGCCGTCCATGACGATCTCCCTTTTTAGTTGTAATCCTTGATTGGCGTTGAATATGACCTGCCGGACCTCGGGGTCAAGCCTTTCACCCGCCTGATAAGCAGCGCAAATAGCATGGCCCTGCAATCAGGTTAACTTGCATTTTCGGATTGTTACGATAACTTCATGTTATCATGAACGTGACACTCCGCCAGCTTCGCTATGTCAAAGCGCTCGCCGAACAGGGCCATTTTGGCAGGGCGGCGGATATCTGTGCGGTGTCGCAACCGGCCTTGTCCCAGCAAATCAAGGAGTTGGAGGCCAATCTTGGTCTGGACCTGTTCGAACGCAGCCCCCGGCAAGTGCGCCTGACCTCTTTCGGCACCCGGTTCGTGCGCAAGGCGGAAGCGATCTTGCGCGATGTCGACGCGCTCGCCGATCTGGCGCGGGCTGAGCAGCAGACGGGGTTGCGGCATCTGCGGCTTGGGGTGATTCCCACCATCGCGCCCTATCTGCTCCCAAGCCTGATCGCGCGCCTGTCTGCCACGCAGCCCGATCTGGACGTACACGTGCGCGAGACGATCACACCGCGTCTGGTAGATGAGTTGGGCAAAGGCGCTTTGGATGCGGCCATCGTCGCCCTGCCCATTTCAGAGCCGCATCTGACAGAGGTGGACCTGTTCCGCGAAGAACTCGTCCTCGTCCGTCCCGGCACCGAGACCGGCACCCCGCCCCCGCCCCGCGACACCCTGCGCGAGCGGCGGCTGCTGCTGCTCGAAGAAGGCCACTGTTTTCGCGATCAGGCACTCGCCTTTTGCAATATCTCCACATCCCGCCCGCCAGAGGGGCTGGATGGCACATCGCTGTCGACATTGGTGCAAATGGTCGGCGCGGGTATTGGTGTGACGTTAATCCCCGAAATGGCCGTGCCCGTGGAAACCCGCTCCGCCCCCGTCTGCATCGACCGCTTTGGGAAAGCCGCACCGACGCGGCGGGTTGGGATGATCTGGCGGAAGTCGTCGCCGCTGGCAGCGCAGCTTGGCGATCTCGCAGAACTCGTCAAAGACGTCGCCTTGTAGCATAACGCAAGCCGGACGGATTGCCTGGCCGGGGTCTGGCGATGCGACGGTGGGGCAGCGCAGCCGATCCGTCCGGCGCCTTCGGCTTGATTCCGGACCGCTCAGCGCTCTGCTCGAAGGGCGATGAGAGGCAAAGGTCTCCGGCGCAAGCCGGGCCATCGCCTGACCGGGGGCTGGCGACGCAACCGTTGAACGATACACTTTATAGTAGCCAAGCACATTCCGCAGAAATTCGGGCAGTGCAAGGTTCGCAAATCGCCAGACCGCCGGGCCGGTCAGGCGATGGCCCGGCGGCTTCGCCTTGATTCCGGGCCCAACTAGCGCTCAGCTTATAGGTCGGTAAGTTGCGAAGGCTTCGAGAGCCTCGCCTATCTCCCGCTCCGACAATAAAACCGGCTCCTTCGCCAGTAACGTAAGCCGCGCCAGCATCTCCAGTTCCTGCATCCGCCACAGTGCCTGATCCAGCGTCGCGCCCACGGTGATCGCGCCGTGATTGGCCATCAGGCAGCCGTCCCGATCCGCCAGCGCCTCGGCGACCATCCCGGCCAGCGCGTCTGAGCCGAACAGCGCGTAGCCGGTACAGGGCACATTCCCGCCACCGAACGCCGCGACCATGTAGTGCAGCGGCGGTATCCCGCGCCGCTCGCACGCCAGCGCCGTGGCATGGACGGGATGCGCATGGACAACCGCCTCAACATCAGGCCGCGCGGTGAACACGGCCCTGTGAAACGGCCACTCGGTCGAAGGTTTCGACCCGCCTTCGGGCAAGGTCCCATCCAGCGGCACCCGGCAGAGCATCTCTGGCCCCATCGCGTCGTAAGAAACAGCGGAGGGCGTGATAATCATCGCGTCCCCATCGCGCACCGAGACATTGCCGGACGTGCCCTGCACCAACCCCTGCGCCACCATCCAGCGGCAAGCATCGATCACCGCCGCCCCGCTCATCGCGCTTGCTCGGGGAACAGCCCCGCCAGCCCTGCTTCGCTGGCCGCGCAGACGCCGCGTTCGGTAATCAGGCCCGTGACCAGCCGCGCCGGGGTCACGTCGAAGGCGGGGTTGCCGCCGGTAGTGCCGTCCGGCGTCACCTGTACCTGCGCGATGGATCCATCCTTGGCCCGGCCTTGGACATGGGTCACTTCCGATGCCCCGCGATCCTCAATCGGGATTTCGGCCACCCCGTCCGACACCGTCCAGTCAATCGTCGGCGAGGGCAGCGCGACATAGAACGGCACCCCATTGTCGCGCGCCGCCAGCGCCTTGAGGTACGTGCCGATCTTGTTGCACACATCCCCTGCCCGCGTGGTCCTATCCGTCCCGGTGATGACCAGATCGACCTGCCCGTGCTGCATCAAATGCCCGCCCGCATTGTCGGTGATGTAGGTATGCGGCACGCCATGGCTGCCCAATTCCCACGCCGTTATCGCGCCTTGGTTCCGGGGCCGCGTTTCATCCACCCAGACATGCAACGGGATACCGGCATCATGGGCGTGGTACATCGGACTGGTCGCCGTGCCCCAATCCACCGTCGCCAGCCAGCCTGCGTTGCAATGGGTCAGAACGTTTACGGGTTCCCCTGCGGGCTTCTGCGCTGCGATCTCACGAATAATCTCCAACCCGGCCAGACCGATCTGACGGCACATCTCCACATCTTCATCGGCAATATCATGGGCCAGCTTCAACGCCACTTCCGCGCGCACGCCTTCCGGCAAGGGCCGCAGCGCTGATTGGCAGCGGTCCAAGGCCCAGCGCAGGTTCACCGCCGTCGGGCGCGTTGCATAAAGCGTGTCATAGGCCGCCGCCAGATGCGTATCCGACGGATCAAGCCGCGCTGCGAGCGCCATGCCATAGGCCGCCGTCGCCCCGATCAGCGGCGCACCCCGGACCCGCATTTGCGCGATAGCATCCGCGAAAGCGTCCAGCGTCTCGACCGGCTGGACCCGGAAATCATGTGGCAACCAGCGCTGATCAATGATCATCAGCGCCGCGCGCGCATCATCCCACCACAGCGAGCGATAAGGGGTTCCGTTGATTTTCATATGTCCCTCCGGGGATTGCTGGGTACAGGTTGCGCGGGCTCAGTCTTGTTTGCAATTGGTTAACGCAGAACGACCGGACCGCGCGGTGGCCTTAACTATGAACGCTCAGCCGGGTTTTCTTCTGTCCGCAAACCTCCGCGAAAAGATGCGGAACGCGGGCATCGGTGCAAATCACGCCAACCTCGCCCATCGCCGCCGCTTAACACGCGATTGACGCGCACCGCCGCTTTGCTCCTATAGTGGCAGAACGACCAAATGAGACGACACCCATGACCCAGATCCTCGCCCTTGACCAAGGCACCACCTCGACCCGTGCGATCCTGTTTGATCAGGGGCTGAACATCACCGCTGTTAGCCAAGAGGAGTTTCCGCAAATCTTCCCGCATTCGGGCTGGGTCGAGCATGACCCGGATGATATCTGGGCGACCTCTGCCGGGGTCTGCCGTGCGGTGATCGAACGGGCGGGCATTGACGCCAAAGACATCGCCGCCATCGGCATCACCAACCAGCGCGAGACGACGGTTGTTTGGGACAAGACCACGGGCAAGGCAATCCACAACGCGATTGTCTGGCAAGACCGCCGCACCGCCGCGTATTGCAAGACCCTGCGCGATGCGGGCCATTCGGAGATGGTGCAAGAGCGGACCGGGCTGCTGCTGGACCCATACTTCTCGGCCACCAAGCTGAAATGGATATTGGACAACGTAGAGGGCGCGCGCGCCAAGGCGGCGGCGGGGGATCTGCTGTTCGGGACCGTCGATAGCTTCCTGATCTGGAAACTGACGGGCGGGGCGACCCATGTGAGCGATGCGACCAATGCGGCGCGCACGATGCTGTATGACATTCGCAAGGGCTGCTGGTCGCAGACGATTTGCGATCTGCTCGACATCCCCATGGCTATGCTACCCGAGGTCCGCGACAGCGCCGCCGCGTTCGGCATGACCCGCACCGATCTGTTCGGGCGCGAAATCCCGATCCTTGGGGTGGCGGGCGACCAACAGGCCGCGACCATCGGGCAGGCCTGTTTTGAGCCGGGGATGATGAAATCCACCTATGGCACGGGCTGTTTTGCGCTGCTGAACACCGGGGCCACACCGGTGACCTCGCAGAACAAGATGCTCACCACCATCGCCTATCAGTTGGACGGGGTGCCGACCTATGCGCTGGAAGGGTCGATCTTTGTCGCGGGCGCGGTTGTGCAATGGCTGCGCGACGGGCTGAAGATCATCCGCAGCGCCGAAGAAACCCAGCCCCTCGCCGAAGCCGCCGATGCAGAGCAACCTGTGATCCTCGTGCCCGCCTTCACCGGCCTTGGGGCGCCCTATTGGAACGCCGAGTGCCGCGGCGCGATCTTTGGGCTGTCGCGCAATTCGGGGCCGCAGGAGCTGGCCAAAGCCGCCCTTGAAAGCGTCGGCTACCAGACCCGCGACCTGCTGGAAGCCATGCAAGCCGATTGGACCGGCGCGACCGGCCAAAAC
>CAZPXE010000288.1:0-4861 GCA_964590545.1 uncultured Rhodobacterales bacterium
GTCTTCAGACAGTCTGCAAACTTAAATGCCAGAATGCCCCAAACTCCATCATGCGCGCGAAGGATATCACTCATGGGCAACAGTGATAAAACGAACCCCTCTCACCTTCTTTTTGTAAGCCAATCGACCTACCCGCTGGGCCATGTGTCGGACATGGACATCATGCGCGTGGCTGCGCGCAACAACAAAGCCGCCGGGATATCTGGCATCCTGCTGCGGGGCGAAACGTGGTTTTCGCAGGTGCTCGAAGGCCCTGCCTCGGCGTTGGAGGCGGCGTGGGCGCAAATCGCAATCGATCCGCGCCATTCGCATCTTCGCTACTGGCAACTGGACAACTTGGAAGGCCGGGCCTTCGCCGGATGGCATACCGAGCATTGGGGCGTGTCGCCACAAATCCAAGCGGTGCTACACGACATGCTGCAATCGCCGGACGTGTCGCCGGAAGACAAGATCAGCTTCCTGCGCGCCTTTGGCACGCTTCGCCGCATGAAGTTGGGTGACCGCGAGGCTGCTTAGCCTCAGGAGTCCAGGATGGCTGCGATGCTGGCTTTCACGACCGGCATTTCAGCAAGACCATCAACGCGCTTCAAGTGACCCTTCGCGAAGTAGTAACCCATCAGAGGCGACGTCTTCTTGTAGTATTCCATCAGGCGTGTCTGCAAACTTTCTGCATTGTCATCAGCCCGCACAGGCTGACCTGCGGCGGCGGCTTGTTCAGCCCGCCCCACAATACGGTCTATCAGAACCTCGTCCCGCACGCGCAATTCGATTGCAGCGTGCAAGGTGTTGCCTGTCTCTTCCAGCAGCTTTTCCAGCGCTACAGCTTGCATCAAAGTGCGAGGAAAGCCGTCAAAGATAAAACCGGCGTCGGGCTTAAGCTCCATCTGCTCACGGATCAGACCAATCACGATCTCATCCGTGACAAGCTCGCCCGCATCCATGATCGCGGCAACTTTATTGCCCATCGCAGTACCCGAGGTCCGCGCAGCACGCAGCATATCACCCGTGCTCAACTGTACCATGCCGCGTTCTTCCACCAGAAACGCTGCCTGAGTTCCTTTACCGGCCCCCGGAGGCCCTAACAGAATAAGATTCATCGACGCACTGGGCTCCTTTTCCCTCGACGCTTGCCGCCTTTTGCACCTTTTCCGCGCAGTTGGGATTTTTCAATAAGCCCTTCGTATTGGTGGGCAAGCAAGTGGCTTTGCACCTGCTGGATTGTGTCCATTGTGACCGAGACCACGATCAGCACCGATGTGCCGCCAAAGTAAAACGGGATCGCATATTGCCCGCGCAGGATTTCCGGCAGCAAGCACACGAGCGCCAGATAGCCAGAGCCGAGCACCAGCAAGCGGTTCACCACATATTCCAGATATTCCGCCGTCTTCTTGCCCGGGCGCACGCCGGGGATAAACCCGTTCTGGTTCTTCAGGTTCTCGGCCACATCGTCTGGTTTGAACGAGACGTTGAACGTGTAGAAATAGGTGAAGAACACGATCATTGCCGCGAAGAACAGCAGATAAAGCGGCTGACCGGGGCCGAAATAGGCAAGCAGCGTCGACATCACCGGACCTGTTGAATTGCCGCTGAAGGTGCTGATGGTGATCGGCAGCAGCAACAAAGAAGACGCAAAGATCGCCGGAATCACATTCGCGGGGTTCACTTTCACCGGCAGGTGCGATGAGCCGCCATCATAGACCTTCATCCCCACCTGACGGCGCGGATACTGAATATGGATCTTTCGCAGTGCCCGCTCCATGAACACAACGAACATGATCGTCACCACCACCATTAAGATCACACCCACGATCAGCGCCGGGCTGATCGCGCCGGAACGGCCTTGACTGAAGAACTGCGCCAGCGCCGCCGGAACTTCGGCAATAATGCCCACGAAGATGATCAGCGAAATCCCGTTGCCGATGCCGCGCTGGGTGATCTGTTCACCAATCCACATCAGGAACATCGTGCCGCCAACCAGCGTGATCATACAGGCCGCCCGGAAATACAGCCCCGGATCGGTCGCCAAATCGCCCGCTTCGAGCGACACAGCGAGACCATAGGACTGCAATGTCGCAAGGAAAACAGTGCCATAGCGCGTGTATTGGTTAATCTTCTTGCGCCCCTGCTCGCCCTCTTTCTTGAGTTGCTCAAGCTGAGGCACCATCGAGGTCAGAAGCTGCACGATAATCGAGGCCGAGATATAGGGCATGATCCCAAGGGCAAAGATGCCCATCCGGCCAAGCGCGCCCCCGGTGAACATCGACACCATGCCGCCAATGCCCTGACCGGCCTGCTCCATAAATTGTTGCAGCGCCGCGCCGTCAATCCCGGGCACCGGGATAAAGGTGCCAAGGCGATAGACAATCAGCAGACCCAGCGTGAAGAAGATGCGGTTGCGCAGATCGGTGGCCTTGCCCAGAGCGCTCCAGCTCGTGTTGGCGGCCATGTTCTCAACTGCAGATACCATGCGTTTACAGCTCTTTTCTTATTAAAACCGCCGCCGGCAGGGTCCCCCACCGGCGGCGTCTGGAAAACGTTAAGGATATGTAGGCAGCGCGCGCGCCGCTCACAACCTCTTATTCTGTCGCAGCCGCCGCCGTGACGGTCAGTGCGCCGCCCGCTTTTTCAACAGCTTCGACGGCAGATTTGGACGCGCCGGTGACGGAGATGGTCATTTTCGACGTGATCTCGCCCTTGGCCAGCACCCGAACGCCATCTTTGATGCGGCGAACGAGGCCGCTTTCAACCAGAGACTCTTCGGTGATGTTCCCTGCATCCAGCTTCTTCGCATCGATGAATTTCTGGATCAGGCCAAGGTTCACAACCGCGAATGCTTTGCGGTTCGGCTTGTTAAAGCCGCGCTTTGGCAGGCGTTGGTAAAGCGGCATTTGCCCGCCTTCGTACCCATTGATCGCCACACCCGAACGGGATTTCTGACCTTTGATACCACGGCCACCCATTTTACCCATGCCAGAGCCGGGGCCACGGCCGATGCGCTTTTTGCGCTTGGTTGCGCCGGGATTGTCGCGCAATTCATGCAGTTTCATATCGCTTCTCCTTTGCCGGATGTGACCCTCGAAGCGAGAATGGGCCAACCACGGCGTTTCTTGATTCTGATTTGCGGCTAATGCCACCGGGCGCGTATAGCGGAGCGCCCCGGACGGATCAAGTCTCGCATTATTTTGCAGCGCCTTGCGAAATGCCGCAGCCCTCAGCGCGGCGCAAACCCCAAGAAAATCAGCCGCAGCAACCACTTGGGGTTGTTTTTGGGGCGTCAAGGGTAAGGTTTCCCCTACTTTCCCCGTACGCAAATTCGTCGCATCAATCGGGCATAGACAACGACATACTACTGACCTTTTCAACGAGAGCGGCCACCCATATTAGGCCGCGTCTCTTTCCCGCCAATGTACTTCTTTGGGTCATTTTAGTCAGTGACCTTTTCCAATCTCCATTGCTAGTCTTTGGCATGGTCTCAGCCGCGCTCAGCACTTGCGCCGACCTGCCCAATATCCGCGACACAATACGCCGCAAATCACGCAGCATCGGCTTGGTTCCCGCGAAATAGGCCTTCGCGCTTGCTCTCAGCGCAAATATTTCGCGCAATTTGATCTAAATTCGACGCACCGCCGCAGACATCCGCTTTACCTCGCCGTGTGTTTCGCGGGATGATTTGACCGCTCGCGTTAACGATTCGACGGATAACAGGACTGCAATGAAACCTGCGTTGCCCTTCAAGATGCCCCTCATCGCGCTGACCATGTCGCTCAGCGCGTCTGTGGCCTGCGCCGTGCCGACCAGTTTCACCGACCTTGGCTCTATCGGCTCCGCTGGCACGTTTACCTTCGACACCATCGGCAGCACGATCACCGGCCAAGGTGACATGGACACCGATACCGCCCTGTGGGCAGCCGATGGCGCGCTGCTCGCGCAGAACGATGACATCGAAGGCGTCGACGCCAACGGCGATCCGACCATCGATCTGTTCAGCCGCATCGAAACGCCTCTTTCCGCTGGCATCTATTTCATCGGCATTGGTGAGTTTGGTTCCTTTTTCGAGGACAATTTCCTGAACGAAGGCCCGTCTCTTGAGGCCGGTGAGCAAGCCAATATCGTGCTGAATATCGCCGGCACCTTAGTCGCTTCCGGCACGCTTTCAGGGACATCGCAGCGGGGCGAGACGCTGTTCTACCAATTCTCCATCGACGCGCCGCAGCCCGTACCGATCCCCGCTTCGATGCCGTTGCTGCTTCTCGCCTGCTCAGGCTTCGCCATGGCCCGTCGCCGCTTGAACTGAGCCTTTTGTCAGCTAGGCTCAGGCCTATGCGCCAAATCCTGCCCCTGACCCTAACCGCCCTGCTCACCGCCCAAACCGCGCTGGCCGATTGCAGCGTGGATGCGATGGTTGTGTTCGATGGCTCTGGCTCCATGGCAGAGATTAGTTTTGACGTGGGCGAGACCCCGCGCATAGACGAGGCCCGCCAAGCGATGGGCCGGATCATGCCTCAAGTCGCCCCTTTCCGCCGCATTGGCCTGATGACTTACGGGCCCGGCGGGGTCGATAGCTGCTCGGGCCTGTCGCTGAAGTTCCCCCCGCGTGCAGACGCCGCCGCACCGATGATAGAGGCGCTCGACCGCCTACGCCCGTCCGGCCTTACGCCCCTGTCACTGGCCGTGGAACGTGCCGCTAATGTCCTCGCCTACCGCACGCAGCCTGCCGTCGTGGTCCTCGTCACTGACGGCAACGAAACCTGCGGTGGACGCCCCTGCACCCTTGGCCGCGCGTTAGAGGCCGCAGGACGTGACCTCACCGTCCACGTCATCGGCTTCCGCGTTTCGGTCGATTTCTTCACCTGGAACAACC
>CAZPXE010000289.1:0-4858 GCA_964590545.1 uncultured Rhodobacterales bacterium
CAAGGCGAAGCCGCCGTGGCCAGCGCCGGACCGGCCCAGCGGTCTGGCGCTTTGGCTGGCCTTGGTGTTTCGAATTTTCGTTGCGCTACCATAGCGACCATAAATCGAGCCGCATGAAAGTCGCAGCGCCAGCCCCCGGCCCTGCGCTGGCCACGGCTTATCTGTCTGGCTTTGGCACGGCTAAACCGCCCAACACCTCCTCCACCCAAACCGGGATCACGTCGCTTGCTTTGCCCAGCACCTGCCGGTCAAAGAGCGTGCCGACCTCGGACGCTTCAAGGTTCAACTCAACCGTCTCCGCCCCATAGGCGCGCGCAGCTTGCACGAAGCCCGCCGCCGGATAGACATTGCCGGAGGTGCCGATGGACACGAAGATATCCGCTTGCCCCAGCGCCTCTTCAATCACATGCATGCCGTAGGGGATTTCCCCGAACCACACGATATCAGGCCGCGCGGCGGGGGCGGCGCATTTGGGGCAAGTCTCGCCCACCGACATGACCAGCGGCGCAGGCCAGCGATGCTCGCAGGCGGCGCAGAGGGCAGAGTTCAAAGCGCCGTGCATATGCAGCACCGCCTTTGATCCGGCTTTCTCGTGCAAATCGTCGACATTCTGCGTGACGATCAGCACCTCGCCGTCCAATTCCGCCTCCAGCCGCGCCAGCGCCTTATGCGCGGCGTTGGGCACTGCCTCGGCGGCCTGCGCGCGGCGTTTGTTATAGAACTCGACCACCAGCGCTGGATTTCGTGCGAAACCTTCCGGGGTCGCCACGTCCTCAATTCGGTGCTGCGCCCAAAGCCCGCCCTCGTCGCGGAACGTGCCAAGCCCGCTTTCGGCAGAAATACCCGCCCCTGTCAAAATCACGATTTTGGTCATGGTTTTGCTGTCTTTCCTTGTTCGATGGGCGTATGCGACCCGCCAGAAAGGCTAACAGACATGTTGCGATCCGAAACCCCGATTTTTGCGTTTCGCGGCCCCATGGGCGTGCGGGTGGAGGTGAGCGGCTCCATCATCTTTCTCGCCCTGATCTTTGTCGGGGTCAGCGCCACGAGCACCGAAGATCTGATGCGCGGCGCGATGCTGTTCGCGATTGTGGTGACGTCGATCTTCGCGCATGAGTTTGGTCATGCTTGGGGCGCGAAGGTGCAAGGGGTTAAGGTCGAAAAGGTCGTGCTGCATGGCGGCGGCGGCTATTGCCAGCACGCCGCGACCGCGCGGGACAAAGCGGGGTTTATCGTGGCGATGGGGCCGGTGGTGAATCTGGCGCTGTGGGCCATTTCTTCATTGATCGTGTATTACATCGTTGCCGGTTTGGAAGAAGAGGCCGCCGCGAACCTGACCCCCAATGAGGCCGCGCTGGACGCGCTTTTGTGGAAACTGCGTGTGGCCGAGGCCTGCGATATGTTCGCCAAGATCAATCTTGTGCTCTTTGCTTTGAACATGGTGCCAGTGCAGCCGCTTGATGGGGGGCGATTGCTGCATCTGGGTCTGCTTCGGGTCTTCCCACAGCCCACGGCGTTGCGTGTTGCCGGGGCCGTCGGTTTGGTCTTTGCGGTAATTTGGTTTCCTGCAATGCTGTTGTTGTATTTCAGCATGGGTTGGATTTTGCTTTTCTTTCCGGCCATTGGTATCCACTGGCGTATGGCGAAAGGGGAGGTTTCGGGATGACGCGGGTTCTGTTTGTGTGTTTGGGCAATATTTGCCGCTCTCCCACGGCTGAGGCTGTGTTTCGTGCCGCAATGCCGGGGTGTGAAAGCGACAGTGCGGGCACGTCGGATTGGCATCTGGGCGATCCGCCTTATGGCCCCATGCAGGATGCGGCCCGATCTCGGGGGCTGAAAATGGATGACCTGCGCGCGCGGCAGTTCAAGTCTGACGATTTCGCCAAGTTCGACCTGATCCTTGGCATGGATGACGAGAATGTCACCAAGATCGAAACCCTGCGCCCTGAAGGGTCCGAAACTTCGGTGCGCCTGCTCACCGACTACGGCACGCGCGGCGAGAGCCATGTGCCGGACCCGTATTACACCCGCGATTTTGACGAGACGTTGGATATTGTTGAGGACGCGATTGCGGGGCTGATCAAAGAGCTGTCCTGATCACTCCGCCCCCGGCAGTGGCGGCGTTTCTCCCAGCAGCGTGAACTGTTCTTTGAGCCACGGCGCGACTTGCGTGGCGGGCTCGATGATCAGCTCTGACGCAAGCCGTTTTACCGCCACGGCGATATCGCGCGGCACCGCCCCGGCCCAATCTGCACTGCAATAAAGCACGATCGAGCGAGAGAACGGCTCTAGCGGCAGCGGATAGGCGACGACCTGATCGTGGAAGCGGCTGGCGCGCATATAGCCCAGCGGCGTGGTGACCGCCCAACCGATCCCGCGCGCGACCATCGCCATCAGCGCCAGATGCGAGCCCATTTCGAAGCGCTGCGGGAAGTGCTGGCCATGGGCCGTCAGATGCGCCTCGATCTGCCGCCCGATGATCTGGTCCTGATCATAGCGCAGCAGGGGCAGCGCGCCGAGGTCCGACAGCGCAGCGGGGGCCGTGCCCACCTGCGCGCGGGGCGCAACGAGGATGAACGGGTCGTTGATCAGCCGATACTCCTGCACGCCCGGCAGCAGCGCGCCTGTCGAGGCCGAGACAGCCATATGCAGGCGTTTGTCCTGCATCGCTGCGGTAATCTCGTGGCTGGGCGCGGTGATCAGGCGAAAGCGGCAACGGGTGAGGCTTTTGGCAAGAATCGTCACAAGGCGCGGGGTGATGTCATTGTCGAAATCGTCGATCAGACCGAGCGAAAGCGCGCTGACATCGCTGAGGTCCATAACCGTCAGTTCCGTCTGCCCCGTGCGCAGTTGTGTCAGTGCCGCTTTGGCCCGCGCCAGAAAGCTATGCCCGGCGGGGGTTAGCTTCATGGGCCGTTTGGAATGGTCGATAAGCTCCGTGCCAAGTGCGGCCTCAAGGCTGCGGATTTGCTGGCTGACGGCAGGTTGGGACAGGCCCGTCATCTGGGCCGCCTGCGCGACGGTGCCGGTCTCGGCCAGCGCCTCGAAAATCTCAAGCCCGCGCAGGGTGACGCCTTTGGGCAGCATGTGTGGGGCCTTTGCCGTTGGAGAACCTGCGGTGGGTTTTGCGGGAGGCTGCGCGGAAATTCAACAACTCTTAATCTACCTTCCGCATTTCTGAATATGCGCACCTCAGCTGCTTCCTATCGTCAAATCGCCATCTATGGTTGTGTAAATTGCAATACAGCACCGACAGAACGCAACTTGGCCCTTGAAGTGAAGGGGGTTTCAGCGCATCTACAGCCATGCCCGCGCAGGATGCGGGCGATCAATGAAGGAGAGAACATGGCCAAGGAAGAACTGCTCGAATTTCCCGGCGTCGTGAAGGAACTCCTGCCGAACGCGACATTTCGGGTCGAGCTGGAAAACGGCCATGAGATCATCGCGCACACGGCAGGCAAGATGCGTAAGAACCGGATTCGCGTTCTGGCAGGCGACAAAGTTCAGGTGGAAATGACCCCGTACGATCTGACCAAGGGTCGGATTAACTACAGATTTAAGTAGTGCGCACCTGTGGTGCGTGACTGTGTGGGCAAACGTTTTGCAAAACACAAAATGGCCAGCACCCGGTAACATTTCTGGGTGCCCATAGTCATGCCTAACCCCAAACTCATCCTCGGCTCAGGTAGCCCGCGTCGCCTTGAACTGCTCGCGCAGATCGGCGTCGTGCCAGATGACGTGCGCCCCCCCGATATTGACGAAGACCCGCTGAAAGGCGAACTTCCGCGGCCCTATTGCGCGCGCATTTCGCGCGGCAAGGCGGCGGCGGTGGCGGCAGAGCCGGATGATATCGTCCTGTGCGCGGATACGACCGTCGCGCTGGGTCGCCGCATCCTTGGCAAGCCGGAAGACGAGGGGGAAGCGGCGGCTTTCCTGCGATCTATGTCCGGGCGGCGGCATCGGGTGATCACGGCTGTCTGCATCCGGCGGGGCGAGACCGTCTGGGCCAAGGATGTGGTCAGCGCCGTGAAGATGAAAGTGCTGAGCGATCAGGACATTGCCGACTACCTCGCCACCGGCGACTGGCGCGGCAAGGCGGGCGGCTATGGCATTCAGGGGCCTGCGGGCGCGCTGATCCCGTGGATTTCCGGCTCATTTACCGGCATTGTGGGTCTACCGCTGGCGGAAACGGCGGGGCTGCTTACGGCGGCGGGCTATCGGAGGGGCGGATGAACGGGCGCGAAGCAATTTTGGGCGAGGTACAGGGCCGCGAGGCAGCGGTGCTGCTGGTTGATGGCGCGCTGGATGATGTGCTGATCGACAGCGATGCGCCGCGCGTTGGCACCATCTATCGCGCCAAGGCCACGCGGCCTATGAAAGGGCAGGGCGGCATGTTCTTCGACACCCCCGATGGCAGCGCCTTTCTGCGCGGGGCCAAGGGGCTGGCGCCGGGCGATATGCGGCTGGTGCAGGTGTCGGGCCACGCCGAGCCGGGTAAGGCGATTCCGGTGACCGCGAAGCTGCTGTTCAAAAGCCGCTATGCGATTGTGACGCCGGACGCGCCGGGCATTAACATCTCCCGCAGCCTCAAGGACGAGGAAGACCGCCTGCGCATCCGGGCGGCGGCCGATACCGAAGCGGCGGAGGAGAGCGGCTATGGGCTGATCCTGCGTTCTGCCTGCGGCGGGGCCGACGCGGATGCGATTGCCGAGGATGTGGATGCGATGATTGCCCTCGCTCAGGCTGTGCTGAGCGATGACGGCACGGGCTTGGAAACATTGGCCGAGGGTGATGGCCCGCACGCGCTGGCATGGCGCGAATGGCAGGCGGACACGGCGCGCGAGGCGGAGCTTGGCGA
>CAZPXE010000290.1:0-4850 GCA_964590545.1 uncultured Rhodobacterales bacterium
CCTTCGCCTCTGTGCCGCTGGGGGTGATCATCATCGTGGGCGGGCTGAACTTCGCCCGCAGCTTTCTAAACACCAGCGTCCACAATCCCCACCTTGACAAGGTGCTGCTTGGAATGTTGGTCGTGACGGTGCTAATCGGTGCCTCCACCGCCTTCATCGACGCGCAACCAATCAAACGCATCCTGATCCTGATGTCGCTTCTGGTGACGGCGCTGCTGGCAATCTCTGGCCTCATCGCCGCCCGCACCCGGTTCCGCGAAGTGCGGTTCTATGTTCTTGCATGGATGGGCGCGGTGGTGTCCAGCGGGCTGATGACCCTGCGCCACTGGGTCGGGATTGAACTGTCCGAAGACGCCCAATATGACGCGATCCGGGTGATCCTGCTGTTCGACGCGCTGCTGATGGGCCTCGCGGTGTTCGACCGGTTCAATTGGCTGAAACAGTCCCAGCAAGAGGCGCTGGAAGTCTCCCTCAGCCAAGCCCGCAAGACCGTCGAACTCAATACAAGGATGCAGGACCTCGAACATCAGGTGGGCATCGCCGAGAAACTCGCCGCCTCACAAGAACGCAACATCGCCCAAACCGCCCACGACCTACGCCAACCCCTGACCGCCCTGCGCCTGAACCTGCGCGGGCTGGCAGGCGAGGACCGCGACGCGGCCACCATCACAGAAGTCGAAGACACGCTGGGCTATCTTGAAACCCTTGTTGCCGAACAACTCTCCGCCGCGCTGGCGGCTGAGAAAACCGCCGAAGCCCCGCCGGTCAAAACCGAAGAGGCGAGCGAAATCGGCCCGCTCCTGTCATCCATGTCCGACATGTTCAGCGCCGATGCCAAGGCCAAAGGTCTGCGACTGACCGCCATCCCCAGCAGCGCGTCTGTTCCCGTGCCACCTCTGGCGTTGATGCGCATGATGTCCAACCTCGTCTCCAACGCCATTCGCTCGACCGAAGCGGGCGGCGTGGTGGTCGGCATGCGGCACGCAGGCGGGCTGCGGATCGAAGTTCATGACACCGGGCCGGGCCTGCCGCGCGCGGTGTTCGAAGCGGCTCAGAGCACCGAAACCCAAGTCGACTCCGGTACTGGCGGGACCGGGCTTGGCCTCAGCATCGTCGCCGAGCTGGCCCGAAAACACGGCATACGCTTCGAGTGGGTCGAGGGGGTGACGGGCGGCACCGTGTTACGGCTGTGGATGCCTTGAAACTTTGCCCTTAAAGGCGAAACGCGTTTAACTTGCGTTAACTGCTTTCCAGCTATCCTGTGCCAAGCAGGATAAGTGACGACAGCCAAATGACTTTTGCCGCATCCCCCGTCTCAGCCCGCCCGGCGCATCAGCCTGCGGGCCTCGCACCTGCATTGCGTCGCAAGCGGGTGTTTGACCTAACCCTGCTTGGGGTGACCAGCCCGCTGACACTGCCACTGGCCGCACTTATCGCTCTTTTGGTTCTGGTGCTCGAAGGCCGCCCCATCCTTTACCGCGCCCGCCGAGCCGGGCAATTTGCAGGCGCCATCGATGTCTGGAAGTTCCGCACCATGCGCCCGCAAACCTGCGAGATCGGCGTTTCCGGCGGTGCGAAATTGGTCCGCGTCTCACGATTTTCGACGTTGCTGCGCCGCGCGCGTCTCGATGAATTGCCACAACTCATCAACATCCTGCGCGGTGAGATGAGCTTTGTTGGCCCGCGCCCACCAGATCTGCGCTATGTCCACATGTTCCCTGAACTCTACGCACAGGTGCTTGCCATCCCACCCGGCCTGACCGGCCTTGCGACCCTGCGCATGCACCGCTTCGAAGGCCGCGTCCTCTCCCATTGCGACACCCCAGAAGAGACCGAGCGCATCTACTGCCGCCGTTGCATCCCCCGCAAGGCGCGGCTCGATTTGATATATCTTGGCCGTCTGACGCGGCCCGGCGCACTGCGTTTCGATATCTGGCTTCTGGCCGGGTCGGTCCTGTCAGTCCTGAACGGGATCGCACGGCGCAAACGCAGTTGAATAAACTCCGCGACACTTCCGTCCAAAACTTGACGGTTTCTTAACCCAGCGAAGCGCACAACTGGCTTGGGTTTAGGAAATTGGGGTGGTGTTGCGATGTGCACCATATGCGAGTCCGTGCGGCTGCAAACGGATGACTGCGTCTACTCGGATGAAGATCTGCAAGCAGATATCCATGAAACTGTGGATGCCACAAGCACGTGGAACTTCGGGCCGACGAACTACGAACTGACGCCGGGCGATACGTTCTTTGGCCATCTCTGGGTCGGCGACGTGGATGTCTTTTCCATCGATCTCAGTGCGGGCGTGGATTACAGCGTCCTGTTGGATGCACATCCGACGCAAAGCAACGATGTCGATGACACAATCCTGCTGCTGGTCGACGAAACCGGCACCGTGTTGCGACTGGAAGATGATATCGACGCGGCCTCTGGCAACCGCTACTCGCAACTTGATTTTTCTGTTGATACCAGTGGTACTTACAAGCTGGTCGCGACCACCTTCAACACCTACTACAACACCGGCTCGACGCTGGACTACGGGTATTATCAACTCTCGGTCACCGAAGCAGCGTCCGAAACCATGCGCGCCTACACGCTAGACGAAATCGCCAACCAACTCAGCTATTCCGGCTGGGGCGATGTCAGCTATCGATGGAATGTCTCACCGGGCGATACGATCCGGGTCGACATCTCTGGCCTGACCTCCGCAGGTCAAACGCTGGCCCTGAGTGCAATGGAAGCTTGGACCAACGTGACCGGCATCAATTTCTCGACCTCGGGCAGCGCACAGATCACTTTTCAGGATCACGCCTCTGGCGCCTATGCCAACTTTTCTGCTTCGGGCGGCTACATCACCAGCGCGACTGTCAATGTCTCGACCACATGGGTGAACACCTATGGCACCGAGCTCAACAAATACAGTTTTCAGACCTATATCCACGAAGTGGGTCACGCGCTCGGCCTTGCCCACGCCGGGTTTTACAATGGCTCCGCCACCTATGGCGTTGACAATCATTACCTGAACGACAGCTGGCAACAGTCGATCATGTCGTATTTCGATCAATCCGAAAATACCAATGTCGGCGCCAGCAAAGCCTTCGTCGCCACCCCGCAACTGGCCGATATTCTCGCCGTTCAGGCACTATATGGCGAGGCGGGCGATTTGCGCACCGGCGACACCGTCTATGGCTACAACTCTACCGCGGGCGGTTACCTGGATGATCTTGCCGAGCTTACCAATGTCGCCTTCAGCATCCTCGACGATGGCGGCATCGACACGTTTGATTTCAGTGATGATTTCACCAATCAACTTCTGAAACTGGGTGAAGAAACCTATTCCTCGGTGCGAGGTGAGGTGAAAAACGTCGCCATTGCACGCGGTACTGTGATCGAAAACGCCGAGGCTGGCAGCGGAAATGATCTTGTCATCGGAAACGCCGTCGACAACAGCCTGTCCGGCAATGACGGAAATGACATGATCTATGCGGGCGGCGGTGATGACACGCTGTTCGGCGGTGATGGAGATGACCGCCTCGTCGGCGAAGGCGGCGATGATACCATGCATGGCGGGGACGGGAACGATATCCTCAAAGGCCGCACCGGAAACAATACCCTGAATGGCGACGCAGGTGACGACAATCTGCGCGGCTCCGATGATGGCGACGATATCATGAACGGCGGGGCGGACAGCGATGTCCTTGCTGGCCTGTCCGGCGATGACCGGCTGGATGGCGGCACTGGAAATGACTTTCTCTATGGTGGCCGCGACAATGATATCGTGATCGGCGGGGACGGGGACGATACCGTAAAAGGAAATCGGAACAATGACTTGCTCAGCGGTGACGCCGGATCTGACCGGCTCTTTGGCGGGGGAGGGAACGACTCTCTCGATGGCGGCGAAGGGCGTGACTACCTGCTAGGAGAAGGCGGCGATGACAGCCTTGATGGGGGCACTGGCGATGACAACTTGACCGGCGGAACTGGCAGCGACATCTTCGTCTTCCAGGGCATCGGCTACGGCTACGACCGCGTTTTCGATTTCGAAACCGGCATCGATAAGGTCGATCTGGTCGAGGTCGGATTTTCCTCTTTCACGCAAGTCTCTGCGATTGCGACGAATATCTCAGCGGGTCTGAAACTGACCTTCGGCTATGGCGATGTGCTGTTGCTCGAAGGAATGACGGTTGATGATCTGGACGAAGACGATTTCTGGCTCTGAGCCCGGCCTGCGCTGCGCCGGGACTGCGACGAGGTGACTTTTGCATAAAGTGGCGCGACTTGCCGGTCAAAAATCGACGGGTAAGACCATGTGGCGGCGTCCGCCCATTCTGGTTCGTGGCCAGTGTAGGCGCGCACCTCGTCAATAATCGCATCCGCCCAAGCCTGCGCATCCTCTGGCACGAAACGCACAGGGCGCGGCAAGGCCATGCGGGCTGCCTGCGTTTTCAATCCCAATGTGTCCGAGGATAGAATGCGAAACCGCATAATCGCGTATTCTGCGAATTTCAGCGACGGCGCGTATTCGTGAAATTCGTGGTTCATATAGGCCAGCCCTAGTCCGGGCTTCGTGCGTAGCTTGGCATACAACTCTTTGCGCGGCAGGACCCCATAGTAACTTACGCCCGGCAGATTGCTAAGCGCCTCTGCCTGCTCGGTATGGGTTGGCCCCGCGACGTGAATGGCAATATTCGGCCCGCCGGTTTTGGCGTGTTGCGCGAGACGCCGAAATATCTCAAGCAGGAACTCAGATTTGCGATTCCGGGGCTTGAGCGAGCCGATAAACCAAACATTCACGACATCTTGATCGCGTTGCGCCAGCGCCGCAGGCCCCTCTGGCAGCCGGTCATAGCCTA
>CAZPXE010000291.1:0-4823 GCA_964590545.1 uncultured Rhodobacterales bacterium
GGATGACAGCGACACGGTTTCACTGACTGGACCGGATCAGCTGCCAGCGATTGACATGGTCAAGACGCCGACTGCTGGTGCGAACTTCACGATGGTCGGAGATTCGATCAGCTATAATTACGTTGTGACGAACACCGGTAACATTACGTTGACCGAAGACATCACTGTCGTTGATGACCGAGTGAGTGTCACTTGTCCGGCAACTCCGGCTATTGGCATCGCGCCAATGGGAACCCTCACTTGTATGGCGACCCATATGGTCACACAGGATGACCTTGATGCAGGCGAAGCGATCAACAAGGCCACGGCATCTGTTACGCAAGCTGTTGTCCCCTCTGCGACTTACCCGACGGGTTCCGCTTCGATCAGCTCAGATGAAGAAACCGCGACAGTTTCAGCGTCTCAATTGCCAGCGCTAGAGATCGTTAAACAAATCCAACCGATGACCGTCTCGACCTACCAAAACCCGGGCGATCCGATCATCTTTGATTTCATTGTTACGAACACCGGCAACGTGACAACGACTGCGCCAATCACAATTGCCGATGCAAATATTCCGGCGAATATCACCTGTACTTCTAGCCCATTGGCTCCGGGCGATAGTGTAACTTGTTCTGCGACTTGGAACGCTGATCAGATCAGTATCGATAACGGAAGTTTCACCAACTCTGCCAATGCTTCAACTGTATTTGATGGCGGCACAGTGACGACGCCGACGCCAGGTACCGCTTTGGCAACTGCAATTCAGCTACCTGAACTCACACTGGAGAAGAGCCTTTTCGAACTTGAAGATGGTGAATTTGATGAGGATAAAACCGCAACCTATCGCTTCATAGTCCGGAACACTGGTAATACTACGATAACAAGTCAGGTCATGGTGACAGACAATTATCTGGGCAATTTCGCATGCGGAAGCGTGCCTCTTGCCCCTGGTGCGACAACAAGCTGCGACGAAGACTACATTATTACGCTCGCTGATGTTCAACTTGGTAGTGTAACGAATGTTGCGACTGCCACGGATGGTACGACGACTTCATCACCGATATCTGAAACTATTCCAGTAAGTGCCAAACCTGCGCTTTCGATTATGAAGACTGCTAGGGAATCAACTTTCGACGAAGTTGGCGACACCATCACCTATGACTACGTTGTTACCAACACGTCCCCGGGAACCACTATCCCGGCTTTCCGCCCAGGCATTCCGGGTCCAATTGAAGTTGTTGATGACAAATTTGCCTTGCCAATCCTTTGTATGGCAACAGGATCGACCCTTGCTCCCGATGCATCGGTCACGTGTTCCGAAACTTACACTGTCACTCAAGAGGACCTTGATGCGGTCAAGGCGGGATCAACTAACGGGTTTGTCACCAATAACGCGAAGGCAGAAGCAGAATTTGCATCCCAGCCAGTCGTTTCTCCGCCTGCTCAAGTCACCGTTGATGGTAGCGCGGAGCCTGAGCTGACAGTTACCAAGACGGCGACCAATTCCACCAACCCGGCCGCAGATGCTGAGGTTAACGACGTTATCAACTTTGAAATCCGCATCGAGAACACTGGTAACGTGTCGATTTCAAACATGGTGGTCTCTGACCCAATGCTCAGTGGTCTGACCTGCGCCCCTGGAGCAGTCGCACCTACCAACCTCGCAATGGAGGTGGATGATGTCATCATTTGTGAAGGCACCTATGTTGTCACGCAAGAGGACGTCGATAATCAGTCGCTTAGCAACACTGCCACTGCTGAAGGGTCAACGCCGCAGGGCGAAGTCGTAAACGGCTCTGGCTCCACGAGTTACATGGTCGTAGATGATGACGCCCGTATAACGGTTGAGAAATCCATTCCGCCAAGCCTTCTCACTTCAGACTTCACCGATCCCGGTCAGATAATAGAGTTCACAGTGACGGTCTCCAATCCGGGGAACATAACGGTGAACAACATCACTGTTACTGATGTTTTGTTCCCCGGCGAGTCTTGTACAATTGCTAGCCTTGCGCCGGGGGAAAGTGATGCGACGTGTACCTTCGATTATGTCGTTACACAGGATAACATAAACAACGGTGGTTTCACGAATAACGCGACCGCATCCGGTGAACCAGCAAATAACCCGGGCGTCCCAGTTTCAGACACTGACAGTATCGTTGTTGATGGGCCAGATATTGAACCATCGATTGGCATTGCTAAAGAAGCGACTGCGCCGCTAGCGGCAGGGACTTTCGACACGATTGGCGATGAAATCGAGTATCTTTATACCGTCGCAAACACCGGCAACGTCACGCTGACAGAAACGCCAGTTGTAACGGACGATAAGATCGTTGCACCAAACGCGGTTGTTTGTGATCCCATGCCTGCTGCTGGGCTCGCACCGTCAGAGACACTCGAATGTAGAGCCACATATACGGTCACTCAAGATGATGTTGATGCTGGGTCCGTCACTAACGTGGCCACTGTCACCATGACAAATGAATATGGTGGTCCAGATCTGACGGACAGCCGGACGGTTACTGTAAACAGCGAACGGAACCCGAGTTACACCGTATCGAAAGTGGCTCGTGTCACAAGCGACCTGATGGAAGGTGATGACATCATCTACGACTATACCATCACGAACACCGGCAACGTGACGCTCGAGAACGTCACTTTGGATGACCAACATACAAGTGCTTCTGGCACATCTGGTTTGACGATTGCTGGTAGCCCAATTGCCGCATTGCCGCCGCTTGACCCTGCTTTCCCAATGGGGACAAATCACATTGTGGAGCTTGTGGCCACATACACGGTAACCCAAGAAGACATTGATGCTGCCGTACCGATCACCAACACTCTAACGGTAAATGCAACTCCAGATGGCTTACCGACCATTACGGAGACCGCAGACGAAAGCGTCACTCTTGAAGCGCCTGACAGCAGTCTCGCAGTCATCAAGACCATCCCAAGCATCCCGGCCACGCTCTCTCCCGGCACGCCGCTGGTCTTCACAATCACTGTTGCAAACACAGGCAACGTGACACTAACCGCGCCGACGCTTACCGATACTGTGACACAAATCGGCGGTCCGGTTGCACCTGCGCCAACAAATCCAACGCCAAGCTTTATCAGCAGCAATCTAAATACAGACTCTGACTTGGATGTTGATGAGACGTGGACATACGAAGTCACTTACAATCTGACCCAAGCGGACATTGACGCAGGCGGGATCCAGAACTCTGTCGTGGCTGAAGTCGAAGACCCGCAAGGTAATACACTGACTGACACCTCTGACAATGGCGCAGGCGATGGCGATGATCCAACCCAAGTTCCAGTTTCACCCACTGGCGTCTTGGAAGTCATTAAGACCATCCGGTCTGTCCCTGCTGAGCCAGAGGTTGGCAATACGATCATCTACGAAGTGACAGTTGCAAACATGGGCAACGTGACTTTGACAACGCCGGTCTTGACCGACACGCTCACGCGAAACGACGGTTCAGTCGTTAGCCCTTCTCCAACCGCGATCTTTGAAAGCAGCGACGGAAACGCAGATACGCTTTTGGATGTGAATGAGACCTGGACCTACCGTTTCGAACACGTGATCACCCAAGAAGATGTTGACGGTGGCGGGCTAAGCAACTCGGTATCAGCCACGGCCAATACCCCAACCGGAGCTCCGGTAACGGATGTTTCAGACCTCGGTACTGGCGATGGCGATGACCCAACGCCGCTTGTGATTGCAGAAGACCCATCGCTCGAAGCGGTGAAATCGCTGACGACACCGCCGTCTGCGACCCCACAGCAAAACGACATCATCACTTTCACCATAACGGTACAAAACACTGGTAACGTAACGCTTACTGCGCCAGTCATCACAGACACTTTGACACGCGCAGACTTGTCCGTCGTCATGCCAAACCCTGTTCCAATGCTGAATAGCGGCGACACCGACGGTAACGACAAGTTGGATGTAGGAGAGACTTGGACCTACCTCCTCAACTACACGTTAACGCAAACGGATATAGATGCTGGCGGTCTTAGCAACTCTGTCTTGGCGGAAGCTGACAGCCCTGCAGGCACAACGGTCGATGACACATCCAATAACGGTTCCGGCGCGGGCAGCTCACCAACTCCAGTTACCCTACCAGCTTCGCCAGGAATCGAGTCTGAAAAGACCATCATCAATACGCCGATGATCGCCGGCGACACCGTTATCTTCGAAATCACTGCACAGAACACTGGGAACGTCACGCTCACAAGCGTCGGTGTAACCACCGAAACGCTGCAGCGAGCAGATGCAACTCCTTTGAGCCCAACCACTGGCCCAAGCTTCCTGTTTAACGACAACGGATCGCCAGCAGGCACGCTAAAGCCCGCAGAAACCGCCACGTATCGTGTCACGTACATTCTGACGCAGGACGACATTGACGCAGGCGGCATTTCAAACTCGGCGACGGTCTCTGGTACACCTCCGGGTGGGCTTCCTATCGACGACCAATCCGATGATGGCGACGATGGCGACGGAAACACGACCAACGACCCAACCGAATTCATTGTCATCGCGGATCCATCGCTTTCCATCGACAAGCGTCTTGCCGCTGGCGGGCCAAGTTTCGATACTGTCAATCAAGAGCTCACTTTTGAATTTGATGTGGTCAACACTGGCAACGTTTCCATCGGCCCAATCTCTATCATCGACCCACTGATCACCGATGCCGGTGCAATGATCACCTGCCCACCGACCATCTTGATCCCTGGCGCCACACTGACCTGTAGCGGCATCTATGAAGTCACGCAGGAAGACATCGACAACGGGTCTGTCACCAACAGTGCAACAGCGACCGATGGGGTTACGACTT
>CAZPXE010000292.1:0-4820 GCA_964590545.1 uncultured Rhodobacterales bacterium
TGGTCAGCAGCATTTCCCCAAACTTGTTGGACATCGCCATCAGCAGCAGCCCGCGCAGGCGGGATTGGATGTTTTCCTCGGCCAGCCCTTCCTCAAGCCCGGCGAAAAGCGGCGCCAGCGTGTTGGTGATTGCCGCGCGCCCTTCGCTGATCGGCACGAAGTCATAGTGACATCCAAGCGCCTCGGCGCAGGCTTTTGCATCCTCAAGCGAGTCCGGCGAGGTGTATTCAGACGGCAGCATCACACAGCGCACATTCTCAGGCCCCAGCGCATCCGCCGCGATGGTGGCAACCAAAGCCGAGTCGACCCCGCCGGACATGCCCAGCAGCACCTTCTTGAACCCAGTCTTGCCCATGTAATCGCGCAGCGCCGTGACCATGACGCGGTAATCCTGCTCCCATTCATCGGGATGCACGTCCTTCTCGCCCTCGGCAATGCGCCAGCCCTCGGCTCCCAGCTCCAGATCGACATGAGAAATCATCTCGTCAAACGCAGGCAGTTTGAACGCCAGCGCCCCGCCGGGGTTCAGCCCGAACGAGCCGCCGTCAAACACCTGATCATCCTGCCCGCCGACCATATTGAGGTAAATCAGCGGCAGACCCGTTTCGACAACCCGCGCCACCATATGGGTCATGCGCGTGTCGAACTTGTTCCGGTAATAGGGCGAGCCATTGGGCACCAGCAGAAACTCCGCCCCGGTCTCTTCCAGCGTCTCGGACACCTCCGGGTGCCACGCATCTTCGCAGATCGGGCTACCAATGCGGGTATTGCCAACTGAATAAGGTCCGCCCAACGGTCCCGCGTCAAAGATACGGACTTCGTCAAACACGGTCTCATTGGGCAGGTTGTGCTTGAGCAACTTGCTGGCGATCTTGCCGCCCTTGCAGATGACATAGGCGTTATACAGCGCGCCATCCTCGGCATAGGGCGTGCCAATCGCCAGCGCCGGACCGTCCGCGCAATCCTCGGCCAGCTTCTGCACGGCCTCTATGCAGGTTTGATGAAAAACTGGTTTCATCACAAGGTCTTGCGCGTTGTAGCCTGCGATGAACATCTCTGGCAGCGCGACCAGATCGGCCCCTGCGGCTTTGCCTTGCTCCCATGCGTCGCGGGCCTGTGCGGCGTTGCCCGCGATATCCCCGACCCGTGGGTTCAACTGTGCCAAAGTGATGCGAAACCGCGTCGCCATGCCAATGCCTCCTGCTGCTGCGCCCCATGTAGCAGACTGGCGGGCAGAGGAAACCCACCCCGGCCCATGCAATTGGCGCGTCACAATCCGGTCAAAACCGTTGCGGGGGGGCAGGGCTTGGCCTAGTGTTCAGCGCAAACGCGGCACCAGACCGCCACTCGAACCGACGCCAACAGGATACCATGATGCGCCCAACCCTTATCGCGACCCTTCTGAGTGCCACTTTGCTGAGCGTCCCGGCCATGCTGGCCGCGCAGGATGAGCAGACCAAACAATACGAAGATGGCGGGATCTATGAAGGCAGCTTCAAAGGCGGTGTGCAGCACGGGATCGGCACCTACAAACTGCCCAATGGCTATGAATATACCGGCGAATGGGTCGATGGCGCGATTCAGGGCAAAGGCGTGGCACGCTTCCCCAATGGCTCGGTCTATGAAGGCACGTTCGAAAAGGGCAAACCCCACGGCTTCGGCAAACTGACCTTCGCAGATGGTGGCACCTATGAAGGTGAATGGGTTGATGGCGAGATCATGGGCGAGGGGCAGTTCCTCTATGCCAATGGCGTCAGCTACGAAGGCGACGTGCGTCAGGCCAAGCATCACGGCAAAGGCATCATGCGCTCGCCCGGCGGGTATGAATATCAAGGCGATTGGGTCGATGGCGTGCAGGAAGGCGTGGGCAAAATCACCTTCCCCGACGGCGCCGTTTATGAAGGCGATATCAAAGCGGGTCTGCGCGATGGTAACGGTACGCTGACCATGCCTGATGGGATGGTCTATGACGGCCAGTGGAAAGATGACCAGACTCACGGCACCGGCTCGCTCACCCAAGCCAATGGCGATGTCTACACAGGCAATCTTGAGGCCGGGCGTCGTCAGGGGCAGGGCAAAGTGGCCTATGCGAATGGCGATGTATACGAAGGCGCGTTTCTGGATGATACCCGCCACGGCCAAGGCAAGTTCACTGGCACCGATGGGACGACCTATGAAGGCAACTGGATCGCCGGACAGATCGAGGGCGAGGGCAAAGTTACCAACCCCGATGGCTCGATTCATACCGGCATGTTCCGCGACGGGCTGCCCGAAGGCCAAGGCAAGATCACCTATGCCGATGGCGCGACCTATGAAGGCGATTGGGTCGCTGGCGTGCCAGAAGGGCAGGGCACCGCAACCTATCCAAACGGCATCACCTATACCGGCGGCTTTGTGAACGCCAAGAATCAGGGTCAAGGCGTGATCACCTATGCCGACGGCTACCGCTATGACGGCGCGTGGGACGCGGGCAAGCGCCACGGCATCGGCACCGCGACCTATCCCGACGGCACCATCTATGAGGGTGAGTTCCAGGACGGGCAACGCCAAGGTCAGGGCAAGATCACCCTGCCGGACGGGTTCGTTTACGAGGGCGAGTGGCTCGCGGGGCAGATCACTGGAGCAGGGGTTGCGACCTATGCCAATGGTGACATCTACGAAGGCACATTCGAGAATGGCAAACGCCAAGGCAACGGCACGATGCGCTATGCGACGGGTCAGGAAGACAGCGGGACATGGGAAAATGGCGCGCTGAAAGATGACGGATAAGACGCGCGCGGGCATCGCAACTAGATCAGACTCGCTGACATAACATTATCCGCGGATAATATGCGCGCAAAGCGCCCATAGGGTCAGTGGCAGCTTGGGTTTGCCAAACTCCTTTCCACATGACAGGCTGCTCGCATGACGGGCAATATCTTCATTTCCTATCGGCGGGCGGATAGCCGCCATGTTGCCGGACGGCTGGTGGACAATCTGCAAGCGCAGTTTGGAAAGGACCGGATTTTCCTTGACGTGGACGGTATTCCGCCGGGCCGTGACTTTGTCGAAGTTCTGACCGAACGGGTCGAGGCCTGTTCGGTGATGCTGGTGATGATTGGCTCCGATTGGATTGATATCGCGGATGATGCGGGCAATCGCCGCCTCGAAAACCCCAATGACTTTGTGCGCATCGAAATTCGCACCGCGCTTGAGCGGAACATCCCTGTGATCCCGATCCTGATCGACGATGCAAAGATGCCGCCGCCGGAAAAACTGCCCGAAGACCTCGCCGCGCTGAGCCGCCGCCAGTCGCTCGACATCGAACATCACAGCTTTGCCCGCGACGCCAAGCATATTGCTGAGGTTCTGGAAGAATTCGTGCCGCCCCCACAGCCCCCAGAAGGCATGGTGTTTAATACCGACAAGGGCCGTTACGTTCCGCTGAACGACGATACCGAAGGGAAGGACCCCACAGACACCGGTACCGAACCCGAAGACGACTTCGACGCGCTGGGCTGGTTCGCCGTCGTGTCCCCTGTATTCTTCACCGTGCTTCTGATGCTGTTGATGGTCGGCGGTGGGATGCACGCGAAGGACTTCGCCATGCTTGGCTTGACCGGGGTTCAAGTGTTCTTTGGCGCCCCGCTTATTGCGTCGGTGCTGGTCTGGCTGGCGCGCCTTATGAAAAGCCCGCCGCCGGGGGCCAAACTCATCTGGGGCGTGGGGTGTTTCTTGCTCGTGCTGTTATTTGCCGGAACCGTGATCGGTCCCTAGACCACCTCTCCGGCATCCAGCCGCGCCAGCCACGCTGCCGCATCCGCCAGCACGGTCTCGCGCCGCGCCTCATCCATTCGATCCCACGTGCGGTACATGTTCCCCATTCGCGCATTGTTTGAAAACCGCTCCCGGTGGCGCACCAGAAAATCCCAGTAAAGCAGGTTGAACGGGCAGGCTGTCTCTCCCGTCTTGTCGGCCACCTTATAGGCGCAGGATTTGCAGTAATCCGACATGCGGTTGATGTAAGCGCCGGAGGAAACATAAGGCTTGCTCGCAATGATCCCGCCATCGGCAAACTGGCTCATGCCGACGGTATTCGGGGCCTCGACCCATTCGAACGCATCCGCATAGACCGCCAAATACCATTCATGGACCTGATGCGGATCAATCCCCGCCAGAAGCGCGAAATTCCCGGTCACCATCAGCCGTTGGATATGGTGGGCATAAGCCTCATCCCGTGTCTGCGCCACGGCTTTGGAGACGCAATTCATCCGCGTCTCACCGCCCCAATAGAAATCCGGCAGCGCGCGGCGATGCCCCAGCGCATTGCGCGCCGGGTAGTCGCGCCCCTCAAGGAAATAGATGCCCCGCACATATTCCCGCCAGCCGATGATCTGCCGGATAAACCCCTCGGCGGCGTTGATCGGCACCTCTCCGCGCTGCCACGCTGCCTCGGCGGCGCGGCAAATCTCTAGCGGGCCGAGCAGCCCGGCATTGAGATAGGGCGAAATCACCGCGTGATAGAGGAAGCGATTGTCATTCAGCATCGCGTCCTGAAAATCGCCGAATTTGGGCAGGGCATGGGTGATGAAATGATCCAGCGCCCGCAATGCCCCCGCCCGGTCCGTCGCGAACCAAAAGGGGCGGGCGGCGCCGAAATTGCTGGCAAAGCGCTCCTCGACCAGATCGAGCACCTCTTCGGTCACCGCATCCGGTTCAAACCGCAGGGGGCCATCGAATGTAACCTCATCCGGGGCGGGCTTGCGGTTGTCGTGGTCGTAATTCCACTTGTCCCCGGCCGGCTTGTCGCCGTCCATCATCAACCCGGTCTTGCGGCGCAT
>CAZPXE010000293.1:0-4777 GCA_964590545.1 uncultured Rhodobacterales bacterium
CCACATCCAGCGCCACAATCAATCGATCGTCTGCCATGCTCTTGTCCCCTTTGTGCTAATGGGTGCGTCCTAAGCGGCAGGGGGGCAGATGGCAACTGTGGAGCCGACGGCGGCTTCGCCTTGAGTCCGTGCCGGGGTGCAATGAAAGATGGGTTCTACGCACAAAAAAGGCCCGGATGGGAGGGGGACTCGACCATCCGGGCCAGGGGAACAGAGACATTTGCAGGCAGGCACAGGTCTCTGGATTTGCGGGCGGGGACAGGTGCCCGCAAACTCGGTGTTCTTGTGCTATGCGGCGCGCCCGCGGAAGAAGCCGTATTGCCCCAGCGGCAGACCCCGGCGCAGTTTGCGTGGCAGCACCCACAGCGTCTGGCGCAGTGGCGCGCGTTTGCGGATTGAGCGCAACCCGAGCGGCGCTCCGTGACGGCGCAACGCCTCGCGGGTAAGCAATTCGGCAGCATCCTCGAACGAGGTCGTGATCGGGGCTTCCACTTCGCAAGCATAGCTTACTGGCCCGGTCGGCTCATGCAGCGTCACCTTCGCCTCAAAGGCTTGGGTGGCCGCGTTGTAAATTACGTCTGTCAGTTCTGGTTTCAGTGTCAGCATCGTGGCACCTCAATATCTTGTTGTCTTTGCTCGTCTGGCATCAACATGGGGAGCGTATTTTGGGCTTTAAAGGGGGAAAGCCGCGCCAAATGCGTCACGCATCCGTGAGTTGGCAAGCTTCCGCTTATCAAATCGTAACCAATGGGCGGGCATATGCCGGACCACAAACGCTTGAACCTCGGCTCGTTCCTCCCCATCTGTACGATGAGGCCTGATACAGGCGTCGTGCCGCCGGGCGGGCGATGCCAAATGAAGCAGGCGCTTGGAAAAAGGAGACAGCCATGGACTTGACCAAGTTCACGGAGCGGTCGCGCGGCTTTGTGCAAGCAGCGCAGACAATCGCAACACGGGAGAGCCATCAACGGCTGGCGCCCGAGCACATTCTTAAAGCCCTTCTGGATGATGATCAGGGTCTGGCGACCAATCTGATTACCCGGTCCGGCGGCGATGCGCCCCGCGTGGTGCAGGCGCTGGAATTGGCTTTGAACAAAATGCCCAAAGTGACCGGCGACGGCGCGCAGGCCTATCTGGACAGCGGCACGACCAAGGTTCTGGCCGAGGCGGAGAGCATCGCCAAGAAGGCCGGGGACAGTTTCGTACCAGTTGAGCGCATCCTTATGGCGCTCGCCATGGTCAAATCCGGCGCGAAGGACGCGCTGGGCACGGGCGGCGTGAACGCGCAGGCGCTGAACGCGGCGATCAATGACGTGCGCAAGGGCCGCAAAGCCGACAGCGCCAGCGCCGAAGACACCTATGAGGCGCTCGAAAAATACGCTCAGGACCTGACCGTGCGGGCGCGGGAAGGCAAAATCGACCCCATCATTGGCCGCGACGAGGAGATCCGCCGCGCAATGCAGGTTCTGTCCCGCCGGACCAAGAACAACCCCGTTCTGATCGGTGAACCGGGCGTGGGTAAAACCGCCATTGCTGAAGGCATGGCGCTGCGCATCGTCAATGGCGACGTGCCGGAGAGCTTGCGGAACAAGAAACTCCTCTCCCTCGACATGGGCGCGCTGATTGCCGGTGCGAAGTATCGTGGCGAGTTTGAGGAGCGGTTGAAGGCTGTTCTGACCGAAGTCACCGCCGCCGCCGGGGAAATCGTGCTGTTCATTGATGAGATGCACACGCTTGTTGGCGCGGGCAAAACCGATGGTGCGATGGATGCGGCGAACCTGATCAAACCTGCCCTTGCGCGGGGGGAGTTGCATTGTATCGGTGCAACCACGCTCGACGAATACCGCAAGTATGTCGAGAAGGACGCTGCCCTCGCCCGCCGCTTCCAGCCTGTGACCATTCAGGAACCGACGGTGGAAGACACCATTTCGATCCTGCGCGGCATCAAGGAGAAGTACGAATTGCACCACGGTGTGCGTATTTCGGACTCGGCGCTGGTGTCGGCGGCGACGCTGTCGAACCGCTACATCACCGACCGCTTCCTACCCGACAAGGCGATTGACCTTGTGGATGAGGCCGCCTCGCGCCTTCGCATGGAAGTGGACAGCAAGCCCGAGGAGCTCGACGCGCTCGACCGTCAGATCCTGCAAATGCAGATTGAGGTAGAGGCGTTGAAACTCGAAGACGACGCCGCTTCGCAAGACCGTCTTGAAAAGCGCGAGAAGGAACTGGCAGACCTGCAAGAGCAATCCGCGCAGATGACCGCCCAATGGCAGTCCGAGCGGGACAAGCTCGCCTCGGCCCGCGACATCAAAGAGCAGTTGGACCGCGCACGGGCTGAACTAGACATCGCCAAGCGCGAGGGCAATTTGGGCCGGGCAGGGGAACTCAGCTACGGTGTGATCCCGCAACTCGAAAAACAGTTGAGCGAAGCCGAAGGGGCCGAAGCCGAAGCGATGGTCGCCGAGGCGGTGCGCCCTGAACAGATCGCGGCGGTGGTTGAACGCTGGACCGGCATCCCCACGACCAAGATGCTGGAAGGTGAGCGTGAGAAGCTGTTGCGCATGGAAGACGCCCTGCATGGCCGCGTGATCGGTCAGTCTTCTGCTGTGCGCGCCGTTGCCAACGCGGTGCGCCGCGCGCGCGCGGGCCTGAATGACGAAAACCGCCCCTTGGGAAGTTTCCTGTTCCTCGGGCCAACCGGTGTGGGCAAGACCGAACTGACTAAGGCCGTGGCCGAGTTCCTGTTTGACGATGACAGCGCGATGGTGCGCATTGATATGTCGGAGTTTATGGAGAAGCACGCCGTTGCCCGTTTGATCGGCGCACCTCCGGGTTATGTCGGTTATGACGAAGGCGGTGTGCTGACCGAAGCGGTGCGGCGCCGGCCCTATCAGGTGGTGCTGTTCGATGAGGTCGAAAAGGCCCACCCGGATGTGTTCAACGTGCTGCTGCAAGTGCTGGACGATGGGGTGTTGACCGATGGGCAGGGCCGCGCGGTCGATTTCAAGCAGACGCTGATTATCCTGACGTCGAACCTTGGCGCGCAGGCGCTTAGCCAATTGCCCGAAGGGGGCGACATGGCCTCGGCCCAGCGGGATGTGATGGACGCGGTGCGCGCCCATTTCCGTCCCGAATTCCTGAACCGCCTGGATGAAACGGTGATCTTCGACCGCCTCAGCCGCGCGGATATGGACGGGATTGTCGATATCCAACTGGCGCGGCTGCTGAAACGGCTTGCTTCCCGCAAGATCACGCTGGACCTCAATGAGGCCGCAAAGACGTGGCTCGCGGATGAGGGCTATGATCCGGTCTTCGGCGCACGACCCTTGAAGCGTGTGATCCAACGCGCGTTGCAAGACCCGTTGGCGGAGATGCTGCTGGCAGGTGATGTGAAAGACGGCGGTGCGGTCACGGTAGATGCCGGCGCTGATGGACTGATCATCGGCGACCGGGTGGCGGCCACCAACACGCCCAAGCCGGATGATGCGGTTGTGCATTAACCCGCCGCATACAGCACCCTGACACTGAAAGCGCTCGGCAGTGATTTTGCCGGGCGCTTTTGTTTTGTTGACAGAATGACCATCCCGCCCCGACGATACCCGTGTTCAGGGAGGATAGATATGAAACCGATAGTTCCAGCACTTTTCATGTCCGCAATGATTGCAAGCCCGGCGCTTTGCGAAACCACCAGCTCTGCCTACGGCTCGGCGTCTATCTTTATACAGGCCTATGACGTGGATACGTTTGACGAAGTTTTGCTCGACATATCAGGCACCAGCTCGGTAAACGCGTCGGCCTTTGTGAATGCCCGCAATGGGATATCGTCCGACACAGATACGGCTTCGGTCACCTTCACGAACCCGACCGGCAATGCGCTTGAACTCTATGTCGAATATATGATCGAAAGCAGTGCCTCGACCGAGTTTTTGGACGGCGTGATCATCACCGATGCGCGGTACGACTCCAACGCTTACGTCGAATTGGGGTTTCAGTCCGCCTTTACGTCAACCAATGGCGGTTATGATTGCGACAATGCCGACTATAGTTCGATCGATTTCAACTGTTTTGGCGTGTTCGCAGATGACTACGAGGACGCGTTCGACACTCCGGTCCAGTACCTTGATCCCTTCGCCAGCATTACCTTTGACATGAGTGCTTCGGCCTTTGCGTTCATTGAATCGACTGTAGCCCCTGTGCCGTTGCCCGCTGGGGTGGCACTGCTGCTTTCGGGGTTCGGGTTGCTGGGCGTGCAAAGATTACGGAAGCGCAATCAAAGGTGACGTCGCGATTGGTTGACCGCATCCCCGCGGCACAGGAGAAAGGCGCCGGAGACATATGGAAGCGTAACCAATGCAACTTCCCCCTGATCTGGTGATTTTCGACTGTGATGGCGTGCTGGTGGACAGTGAGCCGATCACCAATGAGGTGCTGCGGGACAATCTGGCGGGCTATGGTCTGGATATGCCACTGGACCAGATTTTGAACCTGTTTGTGGGCGGCACCATGCAAGGTGTGATGGATACGGCCCGCGAGATGGGTGCGGCGCTGCCCGATAATTGGCTGGACGAGATTTACGGGTCGATGAATGTCGCCTTGGCGCGGGACTGCGAGTTGGTCGACGGGGTGACGGAGGTTCTTGATGCACTTGATGCGGCAGGCATTCCCTATGCCGTCGGCTCGAACGGGCCGCATGCGAAGATGAAGGTGACATTGACCAGGACCGGGCTGATGGCGCGCTTAGCGGGCCGGATCGTTTCGCGCGAGGACGTGGCAA
>CAZPXE010000294.1:0-4772 GCA_964590545.1 uncultured Rhodobacterales bacterium
TGCGGACGATCGTCGCCGTCACATCCAATTTGTTCCGTTTGAAATCGACGATCCGATAGAGACGCTTCGCGCCCCCGCCTTTGCGGCGCATCGTAATCCGTCCGGTGTTGTTCCGTCCGCCATTCTTGGTCAGACCCTCAGTGAGGGACTTGACCGGGCGGCCTTTCCAAAGCTCCGAACGGTCGATCAAAACCAGCCCACGCTGGCCCGGCGTCGTCGGCTTGTACGACTTGAGTGCCATGTTACTGTCTTCCGTTTGCTATTGCAGACCCCGACCCGAACGTTACCCGCTGCGCCGAGGCTATGGTTACAGGCCCCCTTAGGTGCCCAAGTTCATGTCCGTCCTAGCTCGCGCCGTCCGAACAAACACACACGCCCCGGACGAATCCGGGGCGGCATGGATGCGCCCGTGTAAGGGACAGGCGCAGACCGGTCAAGGCCGTATCGGGGCGTTGTTCGCAGCTATGCCCACCGCGTGCGCGGCTCAGCACCTGAGCTTTGCAAAGAACAGCCGTTCATCGTCGGGCTGCGCGGCGCGGCGCGTGTCGAACTCAGCTTAGTGAATTGACATTTAGCCCCACAGTGAGCGCACCGATGGCGGCGCCTGTTTCCGGGTCTTTGATCGCAATGGATACTTGCCCCTGAACCGCGCCCGTCGATTTGTCCAGTTCTATGTCGTCGATGAAACTGACATCGGCGCCCATAAGGTATGTTTTCTGGTACTTGGCCTCATCCCCTTGCCAGTAATCCGAGGTCGGCTGCGACACTGCCACGTTCAATCCGCGCGCATCCATCACAAAGGCTTCTGTAATCGCGCCATCCGAGGCGGCAACCTGAGTTCGCAAAAACTCCGCCGCTGCGTTCATCATGACTTCCGCAATCATTTCGGAATCGGGGTTATAAACATCTGCCCGCCACCTGACATCCAATGCGTCGATATCTGCTTGCGAGTAGGCCTCTGTAACTTGGTTTTGCGATTTGATTGCCTGAACCAGAACCGTGTCATTTGACCAGGTCGAGATGAACGACTGCAAATATTCCTGCATGGCTGGGGTGTACGTATCTGCTGCCGCCGGCATTGAGAGCGCAGAAAAGAGGCTGGCAGCGATGAAGTGTTTGAGCATGTCTTATATCCTAGCGAGTTGATCCACTGGCGCCGCAAGCTAGGGGAAAAAGAATACCGTTTAGTGTGTCTCCAAGTGGGTTCCAAAGAAAATTACATCGCCTTTTACATATCTCCCGACCCGCTCATTGGCCGACGCGGCACTGTGCAGATCGTCCGCTCTGCCCCACAAGCGACAAAAAACGGGGCGTACATTTCTGCACGCCCCGCCGCCCTCGGTTGTTCTCAGCACTCGTTAACACGCCATGCAGCGGTCCACGCGACCTGGTCTGTTACGGCTGGCACCGCGAGGCCAACCCCCCTTTCCCAACGATGAAGAGCACTGGCCAAGCGTCGATAAAACAACCGTATTGAGTCCCGCTTACGAGCCGGAGAACTGCGAGGCCTTCGTGAAGGCAATCGCCGATTTGTCGAGCTCATGGGTCAACTCGTTCAAACGCATATACATGCGCTTCTGCGTTATCGGATCCCATTGCGCGCCGTTTTGCAGCGCCAGCAAAGGCCACTTCAATTCAGACCACATGTCATCGATCTTGTTCAATGACGACACCAATCCCGGCTCGGTTGCAGGGGCCAAACCAACAGTCGGCATCCCGGCGCGCAGCGCCGAAGCAGAACGTTCGAAGATGCGCATAGTTTCGGCCAGTTCCACCAGATGCTCCAGCGCGTCATCTGTTTGAATGGTGCAGGATTGATAGGACAGTTTCTGCGCCAGCATCCGCTGACGGCCCGCGATTTGAATGCGGATGGCCCCGCCAAGGGTCAGCGCTTCGGTGCTCGCGTATTGGTTCGAAATGGTCGACACAAGGCTGGTCGACGTTTCGGTGAACTTGTGAACATACGCCTTCAAGCTCTTCATTTCGGTCGCATTCGGCGCACCGTTGTTCACTTTGTCGGCCAAAGCCGCAATCGGGAACCATTGCTGTTGCATCTGCGTCAGTTGCAGGCGAATAGCTTCGCTTTGCTCCTTGCCGGATATCCCCAGCGCCGCATCCCCGTTCTCAAGCGCACTCAGAATCCGGTCAATCTCGGTCCTGGCAACGCCCAAAAAGCCTTTGCTTTCAAAAGGGGCGTAGGGTGATGTCAACGCACAAGCAGAACTTGCGATCCGCTGGCTATACATCGTCAATTTATCCGAAAAAGCAACGCGCGCATTTGCGTCTTGCTTTGTTCCGGCGAAGGCCACGTTACTCGTGGAAACCATTACACACGCGACAACTGCTAGGCAGGTCTTTTTCAACAACGTCATTAAAAGGTCCTCCATTTCACCTTTGATCAGGCTCAGATCCAAAAAACTGCTCAATATGAGACACTGTCCCCTGCCCAACTCCACCGTGAATTTTGTTTACAATTCAGAAACCATAAGGGCCGGATCGTGGCATTTTGGGGACTTGGGGCACAGTGTTCCATTTTCTCGCTGACGTGGTGGTAAACCAACGCGTTTCCGGACCGTCTGAAACGCGTTTGCACCATGCGCTGCACAGATAGAAAACCCAACTTAGGGTTATGTTTTCAACATGCTTTTTGAGATGAAACTCGCGCAGCGCACCCCTTGGAGCACCATGGGAAATCCGTCTGATAGGACCATCGGTCCACAGGCTGCACAGGCGTAATCCTGCGAGTTCCAGAGGACTTTAAGGCAAAACCCTGTCACATATCCCCATCGCAACCTTGAGCAAAAGTGTTAACGCGACTTCGCCATCTGCGACGCCGTGCTCAGCTCGCATTTGGTGCAGCGTCGCGCCCTTCTGCCAGCGCCACACATCGTCCTGAAAAGGGCAAACCGGTGCCATGCGAAGACTGGTGGCCCAATAATGCTCGGTCCTGCGCCTAAGCGATGATCTTCGGCCTTTTGTCGTCGTGTATGCGCTCAGAACTTAGCGGGAACCGCGCGCGGTTTTGCATGAGCCCAGCAAGGCCGTAAAGAACATCTTATTGGCTCCAGTCCGCCAGACCTGCGCCCGTTCCGATCAGACCAACGCGGACCTTACGCGATCCACAGCGTTTTTTGATTGATCCGAGAGGTCTTTAATCTCGGACGCAATTACAGCGAACGCTTTACCCAGATCCCCGGCCCGTGCCGCTTCGACCGAGGCATTTACCGCGATGAACTTGATCTTACGCGCGATTTGCTCAATCTCCGACAAGGCGTCGGAGTCCATATCGCGAGCGCGGTTGGCAGCCGCTTGCTCCCAAGCGACAACGTCGTCAAACATCGCAGCGAGGAATGCAGAAACAGCTGGCGTTAGTGCCGAATTGATGGCCTCAGCCTGCGCCACCAAAACCTCTCGAGGAATTTTGTCACTCGGTACGGCCGCGCAAAACTCCTGCAACAGTTTCGCCAATGCCTCACGCGCTTCTGTCAAAGCGACACTCGTGTCACTGGCGGCTTGCTGAAACTCGTAAAGGAATCTCGCCTCCAGATATTGCAAACCCTCCTCAATAACGCGCCTATCGGCCGAGGTGTTCCCTTCTTCGGTCGAAATGGCAAACAGCAAAGCATAGGCCCGCTGCGGAAGAGTTATCACATGCGCTTCTGCGGTATTCGCAACGTCGCGCGGGGCGGCTTGATCCTGTGTCACGATGTATATGTCCTGCTGTTCTTTATCCGTTGCGCAGGACTTTAACGGGTGTTCGTTAACCGCTCGTAACCTTGGAGTGGATTGTAGGGTCCGAAGGCCAAAAACAGCCATCCATTCATCTCAGCCAACATTCTTCTGCCAACTCTAGCTTGAACTGCAGCGGCTAAAACGCAAATTTGACCTGAACACAAAATGAACCGTCGCCCAACATGACCCGAACATTACGACTAGCTCTGATTTTGGCGATAGCATCCGCCGCGGCCGTTGTCTTTTTTCGACTGCGCGAGTTTCCCCGCGACTTGGTCAATTTTGACACCAACGCGATAAAATACAGATTTGAAGAGTTGGATAGGCCGATCATCTGGCGCTCAATACATCTGCCGAACGACTACGTGTCCGCAATTTATGACTTGGACACACTACAACAATTTGATCGCAAGGAAGAACAACGCAACATTGACCAGATAGATATCCTAATCCTGGCATTGGATAATTGGGAAAGCGCAAACCAGTCTGAACATATGAAGCGTTTCAATATTCCCCCTTCTGAAGTCCTAGACACGGACCCCGAAGCGCAACTCAAAGTTCTGACGCTTAACTGGACAAATGACAACGCAACCTCTGGGCAAACGACACTCCTCGTCTTGAACATGAGCGCTGTAGCTCAGATGCCGTTAAGATGCGGAACGCTTATGATATTCGAGGCAATCAATCACATCGAAGATGCCTTAGACTTGGCTCCTTGGGCGTCCAATTCCGGCGTCAGCGCTTGTTTGAAAAATGCCAAAGGACAAACCGACTGAGCGTCTAAATGCGAAAAACCCCAGCCCATCCCAGAGCCGGGGTTCCCAATTCTTACCGTAGGGTGGGCAATCTGCCCACCACCACTTACAACCCGGTCGATACGTCGATCGTGTTGCCTTCTTCCAGCGTCACATAGGCTTTCTTGACGTCCTTCCGCTTGCCAAGTTGGCCACGGAAACGCTTCACTTTGCCCTTTGTGATCGTGGTGTTCACAGCCTTCACCTTCACACCAAAGAGCGCCTCAACGGCCTCTTTGATCTGCG
>CAZPXE010000295.1:0-4771 GCA_964590545.1 uncultured Rhodobacterales bacterium
GCTGCCATCGCAAAGAACCCCAACCCCAACAGCGCCGCGTTTCGCGAAATCTGGTCAAGCGTTTGAGACAGCGCATATTGTGTCTGGGCAAGGACGACCTGAATGTCCGTGCGCTTGTCTGCGCCGATCAAAGTGCGACTTGCGCTGATTGTTCGCACGAGCGATCCGCGAAACTGCTTGGTTTGAAAGGTCTGGGCGGATGCGAAACCCAGATCTTCGTAGCCGGACAGAAACCGGCCATCCTGGCGGATCGCATAAAACACCTGATCGTCGCTCGCGGTGCTGAGCATTGAGAACGCGGCATAGGGCAAATCCAGTTCAACCGCGCCGTCGCGAAAGGTTGCCGCGTCCAGAATCGAAGTGACAGACGCGTCTAGGATGTTGTCCTGTCCCTGTTGCGCCAGTTGGACTGCATAGTTGCGCACGGCCAAGAACAACAGCAGTGCCAAGATCGCAGCCCCGCCAATCAGGCTAAGGACCAGCCTGTTAAGCAAAGACCCGGACATCGCGATGTTACTTGTCATGGTCAAGCCGATAGCCAAGGCCGCGCAGTGTTGTGATCCGCAGATCAGAGGCAGACAGATGTTTGCGCAGTCGGCCGATATAGACCTCGATGGCGTTTTCCGAGACGTCTTCATCATAGGAAAACAGCCGGTCGGCCAGCTTGTTTTTCGAGAAAATCTGACCCGGTGCGCTGAGGAACAGCTCCAGCAGGCGCAGTTCGCGGTTGCGCAGAGAGACCGCTTCGCCCCCTGCGCTCAGGTGACCCGCGACAGGGTCAAACACGATGCCGCCCACTTCGACGGTGGTTTTCGCATTGCCGGATTTGCGCCGAAGCACAGCGCGGCAGCGGGCTTCGAGTTCGGCATGATCGAAGGGTTTGGTCACATAGTCATCCGCGCCCAAATCCAGCGATCCGATTCGATCTGACACCTGACTGCGGGCGGTCAGAACGATGACGGGCGTATCGAGATCACTGGCGCGGTGCTGCCGGAGAAAGCTACGGCCATCGCCATCGGGAAGCATGATATCAAGCAAGATAAGGTCATACTCTCCGGTTGCAATAAAGGCCGCAGCATCTGCTAAATTTTCAGCGTGATCAATAACATGCCCATCCTGTCGCATCCGGGATGCGATGGCGTTTGCAAGGTCTTTGCTGTCTTCTACCAGCAGGAATTTCATAGCGGTTTGTACAGTTTTTTCCGTCGTGACAGGTCGGTGTCAGGTTGGCGTGCATTCATGCCCCTCAACTGATCCGCGCAGCGGACGGTTGTCAAATGGGAGGATAAAATGACGAATTTGAAACTGGGCCGCAGAGCCCTGATCGCGGCTGTGGCCGCTTTTGGTTTGGCTGGCCCTGTTGCCGCTGATGGGCACAAAGTTCTGGACAGCATCCACTTTCTTATCCCCGGCGGTGCTGGCGGTGGCTGGGACGGTACGGCGCGCGGCACGGGCGAGGCCCTGACCGAGGCCGGGCTGGTCGGCGGCGCATCTTACGAGAACATGTCCGGCGGGGGCGGCGGCAAGGCCATTGGCTATCTGATCGAGAATGCCGACAGCAATCACGGTACGTTGATGGTCAATTCGACCCCAATCGTGATCCGCTCGCTGACGGGTGTGTTTCCCCATAATTTCCGCGACCTGACGCTGGTTTCGGGCACAATCGGTGATTATGCGGCTATGGTTGTGGGCAAGGACAGCCCGGTCAATTCGATGGCTGATCTGATCGCAGCATATGACGCTGACCCAAGTGGCACGGCCATTGGCGGCGGCTCGGTTCCGGGCGGCATGGATCATCTGGTGGCTGCGATGGTCATGGAAGCGGCGGGCAAGGATGCCCTTGGCGTGAAGTACATCCCCTATGACGCGGGCGGCAAAGCGATGGCGGCGCTGCTCTCGGGTGAGATTGCGGCTTTGTCCACGGGCTTTTCCGAAGCGGTTGATCTGGCCAATGCGGGCGAGGTGAAGATCATCGGCGTGACGTCGGGTGAACGGGTTGGTGCCGCACCAGATGCGATGACCATGACGGAACAGGGTATCGACACGACCTTTGTAAACTGGCGCGGTTTCTTCGCCGCACCGGGTTTGCCCGATGACAAGTTGGCGATGTACCAAGATGCCATTGCCAAGATGTACGACACCGAAGAATGGGAAGCCGTGCGCGCGCGCAATGGCTGGGTAAACATCCACAACTCCGGTCCCGATTTCCTGAGCTTCCTTGAACAGCAGGAACAGGTCATTGGTGATCTGATGAAAAAGCTGGGCTTCTTGTAAGCAGAGTTCGGGCCGGAGCGTTCTGCGCTCTGGCCCACCAAACGAGGGGAGGGGGTTACTGTGGCACTGGACCGCTGGATCGCGCTGGTTTTGTTGGGGATCTGCCTGACTTATGGCTATGCAGCCTGGTTTACGATGGATGGCAATCTGGCTCCGTTCATGAAGCGCAACCCGATCTGGCCAAGCACGTTTCCCAAGGTGTTGTCGGTCCTTGGGGTGATCGCAACGCTCGCCATCCTGCTTGGGTTCGAAAAGGCCGAGCCCAAGGACGCCGACATCGATTATCGTCGACTGACAGAATATCATCTGGGCCAAGCGTTGCTGCTGCTTGGGCTGATGGTGGTCTATGCTTTGTGTCTGCGCCCTGTGGGCTTTTTGATATCGACATCTGCCTTTCTTGTTCTTGGGGCATTCATTCTGGGCGATCGCAAATGGCATGTCATGCTGCCTGTCGCGCTGATTGCCACAGGGTGCGTGTGGTATTTGGTGCAAGAGGTGCTTGGTATCTATATGCGTCCGCTGCCAATCGGTTTTGGGGGCTGACATGCTGGAAGGTTTGCTGATTGGCCTGACGACGGCCCTGTCATTTCAGAACCTGCTGATGGTGATTGCCGGGTGCCTGATTGGCACCTTTATCGGCATGTTGCCGGGGCTTGGGCCGATGTCCATCATCGCCATCATGATCCCTGTCGCGATTTCCATGGGCGATGCGTCTGCGGCGCTGATCTTGCTGGCTGGGGTTTATTACGGGGCGATTTTCGGTGGTTCGACCTCGTCGATCTTGTTGAATGCGCCCGGCGTGGCGGGCACGGTCGCATCCAGTTTCGATGGCTACCCGATGGCGCAGCAGGGCAAGGCTGGCAAGGCTCTGACCATTGCGGCGATTGCCAGTTTCGCCGGGGGTACGATCGGGGCGCTGTTGCTGATGGTTTTCGCGCCCGCGCTGTCATCAGTCGCGTTGCTGTTTCATTCGGCAGAGTATTTCGCGCTGATGGTTGTGGGCCTGTCGGCCATCGCGGCCTTTGCCGGGACCGGGCAGGTGGCCAAGGCGATGATCATGACGATCCTTGGGCTGATCATGGCCACGGTCGGAGAAGGGGCGTTGTTCAACTTGCCCCGTTTCACCATGGGCATCATGGATCTGCAATCGGGCTTCGGGTTTATCACGCTGGCCATGGCGATGTTTGCGTTGCCCGAAGCGTTGTTCCTTGTTCTGAAACCCAAGAACCTTCAGGGCGAAGATGGCGCGATCAAGGATCTGCGCATCACCCGTTCAGAAGCGCGCGCGATTGCCCCGGTGATCGCCCGGCAGTCCATTCAGGGCTTTTTCATTGGTGTTTTGCCGGGGGCCGGGGCGACGATTGCCAGCTTTCTTGGTTACGCGGTGGAGCGCAATATCGCCCCCAAGGCAGAGCAAGACCAGTTTGGCAAAGGCGCGATCAAAGGTCTGGCGGCGCCGGAAACAGCCAACAACGCGGCCTGCACAGGATCATTTGTGCCGCTACTGACGCTCGGCATTCCCGGGTCAGGCACGACGGCGATTTTGCTGGGGGCGCTGATCGCGTTGAACGTGACGCCGGGCCCGCGACTGATGATTGATGCGCCTGAGATTTTCTGGGCTGTAATCATGTCGATGTTCATCGGCAATCTGGTGCTACTGATCCTGAATCTGCCGCTTATCCCTTACATCGCCAAAGTGCTTGCGGTGCCGCGACACTACCTGATCCCGTTCATTTTGTTCTTCACGCTGATGGGGGCTTATATCGGGCAGAACAACGCGACCGAATTGCTGTTGCTGGTCGGGTTCGGCATCTGTGCGACGGCGTTGAAATTCGCCGACTACCCGCTTGCGCCGTTGCTGATCGGCTTCATTCTGGGCGGGATGATGGAGGACAACTTCTCGCGGTCGATGCAGCTTTATGACGGGGTCGCATTTATTTGGGAACGGCCCATGACCTTGGCGCTTTTGGTCATCGCCGCGATCCTCGTGGTGCTGCCAAGCTACCGTGCAAGGCGTGCCAAAGCGCGGGCAGCGGGTGTGGCGGATGGCGATTGAGACCCCGCATCGTGCCTCCCTTCACATTGCAGGGTAACGCGCGCTATTTCCCCCTGATCGGGATCGTATAGCTTCGCTTCGCACCGCTTGGTGGTTTGGGGAATGGCGCAGCGCGCCGGATTTGGTCGAGGGCGATTTTGTCGAGCTTGGGATTGCCTGAACTGCGCGCAAGGCCGACAGAGGCCAAGCTGCCATTTGCGGCGATCGTAAAGCGCACGGTTGCTGTGCCGCGGGCATTGGACCGGGCCCGTCGGGTCCGCCTGATTTTGGTGGCGACCTGTCCGGGATAGTTCGAGACTGCGGCATTTCCGGCGGTCTTGGCCTTGCCTTTGGACGCGGTCTTTTGGGATCTCTTGGCTTTGGCCTGCCCCTCGGCGAGGCCAGCTTTCTGGGCGGGAGCCTGAGAGCCTTGCGCCGTCTTTGGCTTCGGTGTGGGTTTGG
>CAZPXE010000296.1:0-4752 GCA_964590545.1 uncultured Rhodobacterales bacterium
AAGAAAGGCTATCACGGCACCCATTTCGGTGGCGCTTCGGTGAATGGCAACAACCGCTTCCGGATCAACTACGAACCGCTGTTGCCCGGCTGCTTTCACCTGCCCGCGCCCTATGCCTATCGTAACCCGTTCAACGAAACGGATCCGGCCAAGCTGGCGCAGCTGATTGCCCAAGCGGCAGAGGATGAGATTCAGTTCCAAGGCGCTGGCAGCATCGCCGCGTTCATTATGGAGCCGATCCTTGGCGCGGGCGGTGTGATCGTGCCAGACGCGAGTTTCATGAAGCTCATGCGCGAGATTTGTGACCGCCACGGCATCCTGATGATCGCAGATGAGGTCATCACCGGCTTCGGTCGCACAGGCGACTGGTCCGGCTCGCGCCATTGGGGTGTGCAGCCGGATATGATGAGCACGGCGAAGGGCATCACCTCTGGCTATATCCCCGTCGGCGCGGCGCTGATGTCCGGCAAAGTGGCCGAGGTGTTCGAGAAGGCCGATGCGGATGGCGCGATCTTCCACGGCTATACCTATTCGGCGCATCCGGTGGGGTCGGCGGCGGTTGTCGCCTGTCTTGAAGAAACGCATCGCATCAACACAGCCGCCAATGCAGGCCCGCGCGGCACACAGCTTTACGAAGGCTGCCTGAAGCTGGCCGAGAAGTATAACTGCATCGGCGATGTGCGCGGCGGGCATGGCTTGATGACGGGGGTTGAGATCGTTTCGGACAAAGCCGCCAAGACCCCAATGGATATGGCCGCGATGAAGCGCCTGCACAAAGCAACCTATGAGGCGGGGTGCATGGTGCGGCTGGGAATGAACAATATCCTGATGTCGCCGCCCTTGGTGATCACCGAGGCGGAGGTGGACCAAGTGCTGTCCGCGCTTGAGGCTGGATTGCAGGCGATTTGAGCGACTAGCCGCCACGTGTCGTCAAAATTCGAGAAGGTACACAGATGTGTACCCGTGTCGACAGTGCGCGGAACCTCTCAAGCCGCTGGAATCATGACCTAAAATAGGCTGCGCCCGGCTGTCGCATGGCGGGCTGTCGCACCCGCCGTGAACTATGGAAAAGAACCCTTAAATTAGTCCTAATTCGTTACCTCAAGAGGTAGGCACTATGGACACCCTCATCCTGTCCCGGATTCAGTTCGGGGCCAATATTTCGTTCCACATCCTGTTCCCGACGATCACCATCGCGTTGGGATGGGTGCTGTTGTTCTTTAAGCTGCGCTGGTCCGCGACTGGTGAGCAAAAATGGCGCGATGCGTACCAATTTTGGGTGAAGGTCTTTGCCCTCAGCTTTGCCATGGGCGTGGTGAGTGGCATCACCATGTCGTTCCAGTTCGGCACCAACTGGCCCGGTTTCATGGAAACCGTCGGCAATATCGCTGGACCTTTGCTGGCCTATGAAGTGATGACGGCCTTCTTTCTTGAAGCGGTGTTCCTTGGGATCATGCTGTTCGGCTGGTCGCGCGTTCCGCGTTGGCTGCATACCACGGCGACTTTCCTTGTCGCATTCGGCACGACTATGTCCGCCTTCTGGATTCTGGTGCTGAATAGCTGGATGCACACACCTGCGGGGTTTGAGATGCGCGATGGTGTGGCCTTTGCCACCGACTGGATGGCGATTATCTTTAATCCCTCGATGCCTTACCGGTTGGCGCATATGTTGCTGGCCAGCGGGCTGACTGTGGCATTCCTTGTCGCAGGATTGTCGGCCTTCCGCCTGCTGATCGGAGACCGCGCCGAGTCGGTTCGCGCCGCGCTGCGCACCGGTATGGTTATGGCCGCCCTGCTGATCCCTATACAAATTTTTGCAGGTGACATGCATGGTTTGAACACGCTTGAACACCAACCGGCCAAAGTTGCCGCCATGGAAGGCAATTGGGAAACGCAAAGCAACGTGCCGCTTTTGCTGTTTGCGCTGCCCGACGAGGAGGCGCGGGAGAACCGGTTTGAGGTAGCGGTTCCCAACCTCGCATCGATTATCCTGACCCACAAAGCAGACGGGGTCGTGCCGGGATTGAACGATTTTGTCGCCGAGGATGGCACTGCTTTGCACCCGCCCGTCGCCAAGGTATTTTGGTCCTTCCGCATCATGGTCGGCACCGGTCTTGCGATGCTGGCGTTAAGCTGGTTGTCGGTGGCGCTGATCTGGCGGCGCGGCGGCGCTGAACATCTGCCCAAACCCCTGCTTTGGGCAATGGTGCCAATGGCGTTCTCTGGCTGGGTCGCGACGTTGGCTGGATGGTACACCACCGAAATCGGTCGCCAACCCTGGCTTGTCCAAGGCGTGCTGAGCACCGAAGCCGCCGTGGCTGACGTGCCTGCCGCCTATGTCGGCACCACGCTGGTCGCCTATCTGGTGATCTACGCCATGCTTCTGGCATCCTATATCGCGGTCCTCTTCTACCTTGCTCGCAAAGCCGCACAGGGCGACCGCGTCCGACCAAGCAGCCCCCTTGCGGGCCAAGCCCTCGCGGCAACACTACCAGCGGAGTAAATCAGATGGACCTGTTCGGAGACCCTGCCCAATGGCTGCCTCTAACCTTCGCGGCACTGATGGGCACCTCAATCCTGATCTACGTGGTGCTCGACGGGTTCGATCTGGGCGTCGGCGTCCTGTTCCCCTTCGCGAGCGATGAAGACAAGGACATGATGGTCGCCTCGATCGGCCCGTTCTGGGACGCGAATGAGACATGGCTGGTGCTCGCGGTTGGCTTGCTGCTGGTTGCGTTTCCGTCGGCCCATGGTGCAATCCTGACAGCGCTATATCTACCCGTCGCGATCATGCTGATCGGCCTGATCCTGCGCGGCGTCGCGTTCGAGTTTCGCGTTAAAGCCCCGCTGCCGTGGAAGAAAACGTGGAATTTCGCGTTCTTTGCAGGTTCGTTGATGACGTCTCTGGCACAAGGCTACATGCTGGGCATCTATATCATGGGGCTGGAACAAGGCTGGGCGCAGGTCGGATTCGCCCTGTTGTGCGCCGTGTTCCTGACCGTGGGCTACTCCTGCATCGGTGCCGCATGGTTGATCCTGAAAACGTCCGAACATCTGCAAGCCAAGGCCGTGACTTGGGCCAAAGGCGGCATCTGGGGGCTGGTTCTGGGCATGGGCGCAGTGTCGCTGGCGTCGCCCTTGGTCAGTGACCGGATCTGGAGCAAATGGTTCTCGGTCCCTGAAGTGTTCCTGCTTGCCCCGCTGCCGATCATGTCGCTGGCCCTGCTCGTGATGCTGTGGATCTCGCTGCGTCACTTACCGGCCCGGAATGACGCCTTCGCGTGGGTGCCCTTCGCCTGCACTATCGCGCTGTTCATCCTCGCCTTCGTTGGGCTGGCCTATTCGTTCTATCCCTATGTGGTGCCGGAAAAGCTGACCATCTACGAAGCAGCCTCGGCCCCGGAAAGCCTGTTCATCATTCTGATAGGCACCTGCGTCGTCCTGCCGATGATTGGCGGCTATACCGCGCTGGCCTACACCATCTTTCGAGGCAAAGCGCGGCATCTGAGTTACGACTGATTGCACCTGATCCCAAAGTGCGGACCCAAATCCGCCCTTTCTTTGTGCTGAAAATATCCCGGGGTGAATGGGCCGCAGGCCCAGAGGGGCAGCGCCCCTTTCCCCGGGCGAAATTTCCCCCTAGCGTGCGCTTATGTACGATCTCGCTGTCTTCGGAGCCTGGCTCGAATTTGCCGTGCGCTGGCTGCACGTTATTACCGCCATTGCATGGATCGGCTCGTCCTTCTACTTCATCGCGCTGGACCTGGGTCTGCACCGCGACCGCGATTTGAAAACCGGGGCGGATGGCGAGGAATGGCAGGTGCATGGCGGTGGTTTCTATCACATCCAGAAATACCTTGTGGCCCCCGAGAACATGCCCGACGGGCTGGTGTGGTTCAAATGGGAAAGCTACGCCACATGGCTGTCAGGCTTTGCCCTTATGGCGCTGGTCTACTACCTTGGGGCCGAATTCTATCTGATCGACCCCGCGGTGGCCGACCTGAGCACGTGGCAGGCGGTGCTTATCTCGCTCGCGTCTTTGGCCTTCGGCTGGCTCGCCTACAACACGCTCTGCAACGTCTTCGTCAACGCCAACCAAACCGCGCTGATGGTCGCGCTGTTCGGCGTGCTGGTCGCAATGTCGATCTTCTACACCTCGGTCTTCTCGGGCCGCGCCGCCATGCTGCATCTGGGCGCGTTTACGGCAACGATCATGAGCGCGAATGTCTTCATGATCATCATCCCCAACCAGAAAATCGTCGTCGCCGACCTGATCGCAGGCCGTAAACCGGATGCGAAATACGGCAAGATCGCCAAGCAACGCTCGACCCACAACAACTACCTGACGCTGCCGGTCATCTTCCTGATGCTGTCCAATCACTACCCATTGTCCTTCGGGACAGAGAATACATGGTTGATCGCCTCGCTCGTCTTCCTGATGGGTGTCACGATCCGGCACTATTTCAACTCAATGCACGCCCGCGCCGGGAACCCGCACTGGACATGGGCCGCCACGACGCTCCTGTTCCTTGCGATCATGTGGCTCAGCACCGCCGGGATGCGTGCCCCGTCAGAAGAGATGTCCTCCCGCGCCACCCTCTACGCCTCCGCCGACGGGTTCGAAGATGTGCAGGACATCGTCATGGGCCGCTGCTCCATGTGCCACGCGGCAGAACCAGCTTGGGACGGCCTCCTCTGGGCGCCCAAAGGCGTCCACCTAGACACCCCGCAGCAAATCGCCCACCACGCGCG